>NZ_JBNHEP010000078.1:0-25284 GCF_050015995.1 Dapis brunnea BLCC-M229
CCATCAGTATCTGAAAAAGCTACAGGCAGTGTACCCCAACCCCGATCTTGTCGTAAAAGACCAACATCAGTTCGATTATCACCGTTGAAGTCACCCGTTAACACCTCAACACCAGAACTTGTGGCAAAAGTAGCAAAATTACCAATTGGCTCATTGGTAACTGTAAAGCTGCCATCAGTATCTGAAAAAGCTACAGGCAGTGTACCCCAACCCCGATCTTGTCGTATCAGACCAACATCAGTTCGATTATCACCGTTGAAGTCAACTGTATTCTCATACATTTTCTCACCTCATACAATTAAATAAATTTATCGATTATATCATGTTCGGTTGAATAGTTATAATCAGACTAATCCTGAAGATGGATAAGAAAGTTTTTTATAACCCACATTCCGCACGTCACTTTGTAACATAAAAAGTATTACGAAAATCCTGGAATTGCTAGGTATTTATACATGGTAAATTATCTCTATTTGCCTTGTGCAACCCCGAGAATGATATTAGGAGGTTTGTCATACTTGTTTTTCGCCTCACACAACTATAGACCTCTCTCAACTATGATTTTATATATTTTTTATATATTCAACAGTTATTTTCTTTCTTAATTAATAAAATTTAACCTTTAACCCACATTCCTCACCACAAGCATACTACAATACCTTTTTCAAGGTCTGTGGAGAGAAGAAGGTTACAGACTGCGGTCAGTGATTCTCATAGAAGCAGGAAGCTAGACTCCAAAACTCAAAATCGCATTTTGGGTAAGTTTGGGTAAGTTCATTAGAACGGAACCAGTTGATAAATCCTGTTAGGAATAGGCCAACCTACCATGTCAACGGTATTGGTTTTCGGTTAGTAATGGGTTAGGCGAATCGCTCTTTTCAGATTAAAGTAGCGAAACACCATTCCAGTATCTACAACTCTGGTTCCACACCTAAAGCTTTTAATTGCTCCGCCAAGCGATCTGCGCGTTGACTTTCTCGTTCTGCACGTTCATCTCCTGTCAACAAAAGATTTCCTTGAGCATCCCACCAACGTAACCAAGGCCATACTTGACTCTGATATTCGCCTTCCCAAATACCTAATTCTATGCCTAAAGGTTCTATGGGATAATGATTACGTTCATTTGGTATCATTTGTTGATAGTAACCATTCACCAAATTATATACTTCTACAGTCCCCTTTTGAAGTTCATATATGCCATAAAAAGGTACCCGAATTGCTTGTTCGTAAACCCAAAATTTACCTTTCCCCCATGTTTTGTCTCTTTCTTCTAATCCATCTCCAGAAACAAATTCCAAGACAATTAAAGGGGCAACAAATTCCTTCCATAAAACATAGGAACGACGCAATTGACCATCTAATTTTTGTGGTACATTTGGCACATAAAACCAATCAGGGGCAACAGAACCTTTTTCTAGTGGTTCTGGCGATTCAGTTAAGCGCCAATAAATGCCACTATCTCGACCGACACAGTATTGGCGATCGGGATGAATTTGTTGCAAAATAGGAGTAATAGAATCAGTTAATAAGTCTCCTTCTGGGGGTTCTTGAAAATTTTTCACAAAGTTATTATCCTTGTCGGGAAGTTGAGTATGATCTGGTAAGCTTTTTGGCAAATCAGAAGTTGGTGATAAATCAGAGGATTTTTCTGTTGATTTAGTTATTGGATTCATATTAATTTGAAAGTTAAAGATTTAGGCAGGTTTCATAGAATAATTTTCTTGGTATTACCTTGGAAATTATTATAGCAGTCTAAGCATTTAGCTATCAGCTATAAGCTATGAGTTATTAACTCATTAGACGTCTCAGAGCATTAATCTTAAACCCTTGTAATTCTTAAGCTAAAATTTAATTCTGGTATCATACAAATTTGAAAAAAGAATGTTACGAATAATAAGGGCGATAAAAATACTTTATATGAGATGTACATTTGACTAATAAGATAATTTATGAACTAAGAAATGGCATCGAAGCTATTCATTATAACTCCTGACTCCTAAAAAATCCCCTAACTATTTGTAGCCAACATTTATCAAATTGATATAATAGCTGAATGCTTATGTAGCAGTTTCCTTAAAAGTATGGTAAGACAAAACTCAAAAATTTTGCTATATATCCTGAAAAAGGTTTTATTTAGGAGTTTTGAGGTATTAGGAATTTCAGGAAAAATACTAAAGTATAAAGTAGTTTTAACGCCAAAGAATTAATGTCTGATAAATGGTATAAGACTACAAAAAACTGACGAATGACTGCTGATAGCTATAGTGTTTCTCAAGTTACTGAGGTACAGTTGTTTTTCTTCTTTTCTATTTTCACCAAACCAGAATTATATCAAGTCCGGTAGCATCGGTATTGTAAGGTAAGAGTAAGGAAGAAGGCTTTAGTTATCTAAGAGAGAAGGTTTAAAAGTCGGAAAAAACTTAAATTTCCTGTAGATATTCACCCTAACTTTTACACAAATGATACTAGCGGACATGATATTACTACTCTCTACTTCGTAGGGACGTTTCATGCAACGTCCCTACCTACTCCCTAAAAATTACGAATGCCTGTACCTCAATCTTTTTGGGAATTACTATAATTGCTATAATTATGATTTTTCGTCACAACGTTGAGGTGGTTTTTGTAAATTAATTGCCAACAAATCCGCCACATCGCACTTTAATTTATCTGCCGTTTTTTTATTCGGTTCTATATAGCCAAAACCATCACTAAAAAAATTTCTCTGATAGGAATAAATGGCTGTTATCCATTGTTTTTTAGCTTCCATATATTTAATTGAATCGCCCAGAAACTCATCTTCTATCACCTCAGCATACTGAAGTTTTACATCATTCTCTAGAATTTTATTAATTGCTTGAATAATCTCTAAACCTGCCTCTTCTGCTGTAACTATTGTAGAATTTTGAGCTAATATTTCTTTCTCTAGTTCCCGGACAATTTCTTGAATTACGCTGCTAGTAGTGGGAAATTTTTCTAGTGCTTTTTCCATTTTTTCTGTCGAAATTTCACTCACAGTAGTTGTTTCTACATCAGTTAATATTTCTTCTGAAGTAAGCGGATATTCTAGAGTTTCCTTTTTAGCAATATTTTCACTATTAAACTTACCTAACTGGTATCCCAAAGCAAAACATAAACCATGAGAAAGCATAACTATAACAGTTACTGCTACTGGTCGTCCATACTTTCTAATTAATATAGTTATCCGGTCATAAACAGTTAATTTCTTCTGAACAGTTAACCCAAAAATAATTGTTTCATAAGTAGACTTTAATTTCGGAAACGCTGTGGTGAAAATTTCTTTTGGTACTTTTCCATTACTAACTTGGTGAAAATAAGCTGCTAACTCATAATCAGGTAGTTGAGAAAATAAATCGGCAAAAGGTTGATAATAATTGCAGGGATAACGACGAGACTTCAAGAAAGAAATTAATTTTTTCCAGATAGCATTTCCGTAGACTAATTTATCAGTTTCTTGACCAAGATTTTTGTTTAATAAACTATTTCCTAAATATTCTAGATCGTGGCGAACTTGTTGTTGAATTTTCTGGGAATATGTTGACCATAAACTGCCTTGACTTTTTAATAGCCAACAGAAGGCAGTAACAGATATTTTTTTTCGTAATATTTGATAGAAGGCGCGATCTGCTCCTACTAAAATTAATGGTTCTAATAAATTTTGATAATTTCTCAGTTGTGATTGTAATTTGAGAGATATTTTTTGCTTTTCATCTTCTTTCTTTCTATCCCCATTAATATTTAACCAATGCAGATATTCTGGTAAAGTTTCTGGAATAAAAATTGCCCTTAAAGTTAATAACCTCACCATCTGAGCATTAGCACTTCCTTGTTGAACAGCATTACTCGCTCCCAAATTATCAAATAAGTTGTTTAAATATTCTGTCGTAACTTGACCAGTCTGTAATTTTAAAATTAAATTTTCTATCCATTCCTCCTTAATTTGAGAACCACTAATTAATCCTTTAATTGCCGTTTCTATAGCAGCTTCATCTATATTTTTTGAGATATTCGTGCGGGAATTTTCCATGATTTTTGTCTGTATTTCTGTCAGACTTGCTGCTACTTCCGCATTAGCCGGATGAATAACTATAAATTGTTCTGGTCGTTCAACAGCTTCCACATTATAAACCCATGATATAGGCTGATCATTTGCTTTAAATTCAGCTATTTTATTAATAATTTGTAAGTCAGATAATTCACTAGGAATTATTACAGGCAAAGTTTTAGTATTCAGCCAATTTTGCCAATCTATAGGTAAATTTATTTCTGGTTTCCTGGTAACTTGATGTTGGTTTGGTTTTCCAATCTCTTTAGTTTCAGATGGATTAAATATCGGGTTAATTCCCTGTTGCTGCTGAGTATTTATCCAATCTAGTATTTGCCAAATATTATCTTTTCCAGCACAGAAAAAATAACGATAAAAAGAAGTCGAGCGCCCATATTCATCTTGCCCGGAAGTTACTACAGAAACCACTGAATAATCTGGTTCTTCATTACTCATACTCAACACAACTCGCCCAACAAAAGTAGGTTCTTGACTATTACGGTCTTTGCTTACTTCAAAACCTTTATTAGCAATTGCTCTTCCTACATAATGGGGAACATGAGGCAAGGTTAAATTCATATATTCCCCTACTTTAAATCCTCTGGAAATCCATTTACCATCAGGTAATATTTCGGGAATTATACCTGTGCTGAATTCGTGAATTTCAATATTTTCCATTTCCTAATACCAATTCACTTAAATACCGATAAATAAAAATAATTCGTAGGGGTTTATATACCAAACCCCTCCGCTAAACCCTTGAAACAAACCTTTGCGAAAGAAATTTTTATCTAACACATATTACAGCAATTTTAGAGTTGATGAGGAAGAAAAATTTGTACCTCTAGGGAACGGGAAACAGGAAAAAAAGTTAATTAACTTTACCTCACTATCTGTGCAAAGTGCTGTAAATACTGAGGTAAGCATTCAGCCGTCAGCTCTTAGCACTCAGCTATTAATTTATTATCTTTGAAAGAGGAAGTATAATTGAAAAATTGAGCAAAAATTAAAAGTTACTATCAAAGCAAATTAGTCAATCTTCCTCATTAATTAAAATGCTATTCGTGCATTATTATCTAGAAAAAGCTGACTGCTAATATTTGAATGCTTACATACTGAATAACTAGATGTATCTAAAATATTGCCCAACTTTTCACTTTTTACTTTTGGCTTTTCTTTCACGAAGCAATATTAATCTTTATCTAATTCTAAATTCCGCTGACCAGTACAAATCCAATATATGGGAGAAACTAAACCAAAAGGTCGCCATCTTTTCGAGTCTTCCAATACAGATGCTACCCCACCACGACCGCGATAAATTTGCTGAGAATTTGGTTTAAAATATTTATTTCCAGTCACACCAAAAGCAGAAGTTGTAAAATATTCCACATTTCCCATTCCCAAATCTTGCCAAGATTCTAACCTTTTAAAAATAATAGGAAACCGTGCTTCTGCTAAAAATTTTGGTCTGTGTCTATTTCCCCATAAATCTGCCAATTCACACTTAGTTAATACTAAAGCAATTCGTCGTTTTTGACCCAAAATATCCCGCCCTGCTAATGCTACTAAAAGTTTATCAACTCCTCTGGCATATTCTAAATCTTTCCGATGAGTTGTACCATCAATCATTAACATTATTCCTGTAGCTGGAAAACAGTCATTTAAGTAGTCTCGGAGTAATTGACAATCTGTTTCCTGAAGTACATCACTGAAAAATTCTCCAGAATAATCTTTGCAGCTAATATCTAGGTTTAAAACAGTATTTGAAAAACTGAAATTATCTGTTTTTTTCAGGACAATCCTCAAACTATAATCCTTAATTTCTAGCACATCATTAGCCAAACGAGTTTGTTCAATTTGTAACCCTTGCTCTATCAAATTTTGTGCCTGCTTAATTAAATATTCTCCATCTTTATTTGCTGGAGTAACTAACTCAACCGGACTAGAAAAATTGGCATTCGGCCATCTAGCTAAAGCAGCCATATAAGTCGTTTTTCCAGCAGCGCGATCGCCTATTACTCGTAAAACTCCAGAGTAATTTTCTGCTTTTAAATTCCGATTAATTCTCGGCTTCAATATAGATTTCAACATTCTTTCTGTATCCTTTTATAACAGTCAGCGATCGGCTAAGAAAAAAAGATTGCCTGTCTTAGCTTTGCCGATTTTTAGCTCTCTTAATTTTTGCTACAGTTACTATACAAAAAAATAGTTGTGAGTAACTAGATTCTGATAAAGGCAGCAAAAAAATATATTTTGAGACACAAACTACGAAAAATAAAGCGTTGTATTTCAACAGAAATAATTTATCTTAAGGTTGCTCTGACTTTTGAATTTTGACTTTTGAATTTTGACTTTTAACTTTATAATTACCAACCCTTACTTAACCAATACAAAGGAGAAACAATCCCATGAGGTTTCCATTTCAAAGGTTCCCGTAAAATAGAGTGGGGACTGCCTAATTCATCTGTACGATTTGGGCGGGGGTCATTTCGATGTAAAACACCAAAAGTAGATATAGCATAAAACCGTAAATTTTGTTGAGGAATACGCCTTTTTAAAATATTTGTTGTTCTGGGTAAATGAACTTTAAATATATCTAATTCTGGGTTAAGACGACCAGGCCATATTTCTCCTCTTTCACATTTACTCATTGCTATAGCTAGACGTAAATCTTGAGTCCGATCGCTTTCATCCATTAAGTCAATAAATCTTTCCATTACGTTACTATAAAATATATCAGTTCCTGGCTCCCATCTATGAAGTAAAATTAGACAACCAAGATTATCTTTAATCAGACATTCATCGAGAAATTCTTGATGCAAAGGATTAGAAATTCCACCTTGTAATTCATTAAAAATTTCCCCTGGATAATCTCGGACTATCAGGTTGATTTCTTCTGGTTTTCGTTGCCACCAACGTTTGATTTCTATGTAAAAAGAATACAAAGGTAAATCGTAGAAACTTTTAATCCTAATTCCATCAATAATAGTAGGTTCCAAAGAAGCACCATTCAGGATAATAGTTTCAGCTTTATCAGCTAAATTTTTAGCATCATTAGTAATAGCTGTAATTTGAAAATTTGGATTAGTTTTTTCCGGCCAATAAGCTAATCCTGCCAAATAAGTTGTTTTGCCCGCGCCAGTAGGTCCAATAATACAAATATTCCCCATTTTTTTTGATTAAATCTCTGAGTTTTTAGGTATTTAAACTATAATATAGGGAGTAGATAATAGGGAATAAGGAATAGGGAATATAAAACTTAAATCTTTCTAATACCATTTATCCATGAAGTTACACTTAATATAAATATGAGAATAGTCAGTGAAATAAGGTCTGAGCAACAATTATTAAGCGCATTGTTATAAAGAAATGGTATAAGATTATTTCAAATTTACTTTTGACTTCTTATACCAGATTTCATCTCAGTGAGGTACAGCTGTATATAGGGAATATGGAATAAAACTTAAATCCTTCTGAGTAGTGAGCAAGATTGCCGCACTACAAAGGTTTTATTATTAATGTTTGTACTTAATATACTTGGCATCTGCTGTATATCATCTTCAAACAATCAGTTATAAATAAAATCTTCTTTTAGGGATGAAACTTTTCATAGAAAGTTCCTACTATTTTCCTATTCCTTATTATTCACAGTATATTCGGTGATTAATGTGGTACAACTGACGGGGTAAATATTTTTTGCTTGTTCCCTATTCTACTCTCTACTCCCTACTCCCTACTCCCTATTCCCTTCTTTCAGACTAAATAACTCGCCAAATATATCCAAGGTAATTCTAATAAACTACGATGATAAATACTGGTAATAAAACATCGCACAGACAAACCAGAACGACTTTGATTTATTTTTTCTAACTCAGATTTTACTGGTTGAAAATAACTATTAACAACATAATTATGACGTTGCAGCCAATTCATAGGAGAGCCATGAGGCAAATAATTTAACTTGGAAATTTCCTGCTCAATTTGACAATTAATTAAATCAGCTTTATTCAAACAAATTACAATCTGTCGTGCTTGAGAACAATCATAAATAAAAAACTCAGCCCAACGATTAAATCTATTACACCATTGTTGCCGAGTAATATAATTTTCTGGGTCAATATGAGACTGTAAAATTTCTCTATAGGGAGGAACAATTAAAAAAATTCCTTCACTTTTACCCACTATTTCTTTAAAGTATTGCCATTCATTAATATGTTCAGACTGCCAGGACTTACGAAATAATTCCCCAGGAGAATCTATCCAATCTACAGGAATTTTACTAATACCAATAGGCAACCTAACCTCCACATTTAAAGAACGCTTTTCAATAGTTTGAGTAGGTTTAGTCGTACCATCTAAATTAAGCAAATTTCTCTGGAGATTTTGATAATTTTGATTGACTAAATCGACCCGAACATAATTTTCTTGGGGGTTTGCCAATGCTAATGCTAAATGAGTTTTTCCCACGGCGCGATCGCCTATATAAACTACTCCCATTTCAGTTATCAATTATTAGTTATCAGTTATCAATACCTCCGGCTGAAGTCAGAGGCAATAAAATCCGAAATTTCCTTTTTTTATACCCTTGAAAGGGGAGGGTTGAGACTTTATTTTTTGGTCAGATATAATGTCTCAATTATGGTAGTTTTGGCATGATAAATCTGTATAGGCTACTTTTAAAGATGCCTGCAATTTCCTCCTGGATTTTTTATAGTAATTTATCGGCAATGGCAATTATGGTCTCTATTAATTCGATAATATTCCGCTGTATGACTGCATCTGTTAATTTATTTTTGGCTTTTTCAACTTATTTATATCTATTTATTTTTATGACCCACCAGTAACAGTCACAGAATAATTAAATTTAAAAGGTTTAAAACTTGTTCCATCTTTGGCGCTCCCAATAATTTCTAAATCATAAATACCTGCTTTAGGAAACATAATTTCTGCTCCTGGTATATCTTGATATTGTTCAGTATCAATCCCTTTTAATGGTGGATTCATTATCGGTTTACTGTCAGGATTACGGGGTTCAACATAAACATTTAACTGACAATCACATTCACTAAAAGGAAGACTTTTACCACCTTTACGAGTCAGAGCAAACCAAGCTAAAGAAGATTTACCGACTTTAGGATTATGATTAGGTGTAATATGAAAAGTACAAGCTACGTCTTGAGAAACTTCTACATTATGAGCTTGAGTAGGAATTAATTTATTTTGCAGTTTATGATTAATTATTTCTGCTTTTGCACCAATAGAAAACGCCAAAGTTAACAACAAAATTTTGAGACTAATCATTTCAGTTATCAGTTATCAGTTATCAGTACCTCTGGTTCACCCGGAGGCAATAAAATCCGAAATTTCCTCTTTTATCCTCTTGAAATTGGAGGTTTGAGACCTTATTTCTTGGTCAATAAAAAGTATTGAGAAATATAACTTTCAAGTATAGCAAAGTTTTTAAGAATTGGTAGAACCCTACAGATTGATTATTATATCAATTACCAACCTTGCATTTTTTACTTCTAATACCAATTCATATCAAATCCGCTTGCAATGGAAGTGTTATAAGAAATCGGGTTTGTGGGAGGTTAATGTTAGTATTGTAGGGAATTTGATACAAACCCGGTTTCTCTGCTTTTTTATACCGATACTACTGGATTTAATATCACTTTAAAGATGTCATAAATAGGGCTTGCTGAATAAATATCAAAGCATTTACAGATAAAGGTTTCAGGCTTTTTAAGTATCAAAAAGTGCGAGGTTTTAGGTGGCAATAGTTCAAAAATTTAGGATTTTAGGCGCATACATAGTTGAGCAGAAAAATCACTCTTACAATTCTTACTCCTACCCCTCTATAATTCCCCTAACTCCTGTCTCCTGTCTCCTGTCTCCTACCCCTACTAAAAGACTTTTTCAGCAAACCCTAAATAGTTTCAAACTTTATATGGTGAAATAATTTCCTGAAATTACTGTAGCGTCAAAGTTATGAGTCCATAAAATCTTACTTTTGACTTTTGACTTTTGATATCATGTCCGGTAGGATCGTTTGTGTATAAAATTAAGGTCAAAATGGGCAAAAAAACTTCTGCCTTCTGCCTTCCTTTCACCAAAATAAACTATTCAAGCGGACATGATATGAATTCCGTGAAACGGTATTACTTTTGAATTTTAACTTCTTCCAGTGGAGGCGTATAATATTGTTGTAAAGAAAATAAAGACCAAAAACGACGAGATCGCACAACTAATACAACTAATATTACCACCCCCAAAACAATAGTTCGCAACTGATTTTCCAGACTCCATTCCAAGGAACCGAGATAGTTGGAACCCATTGCTACTGCATGAACTCCAGATAATACAAATGCTGGCACGCTCAATAAATGTAACCTTCGCCACCACTGACCGAAATATTTCACTGCTCCATCAAAACTAGTTAATGCTAAGGGTAACATTAATCCCAGACTGACAAAACCAGTCCATATTGCTAACTGATGTTGAGGCAACATAAACAAGACTGCCTGGATATTCCAATTTAAACTATGGTCTAACATTCGCCCTGTATGCGCCATTGACAACACAAACGCTCCCACACCTAAAGCACGACGATAACGTAGAGGTTGACTCCAAAATCGACTTAAAGGACGCGCCACCAAAGCTAAAATCAAACAAAATATTGCACCATGACCAGTGTAGTCAACCATATCACCATTCCGCATGACCACCATAATGCCAACGAAGATACTTACCCAACCCGCCATCTGAAATAGTTGACTGCGTTTATCTGCGCTCAAAAAAGATGTCAACATTCCCACCCCTAACATTGAAGGTAATGTTCCTAAACCAAAAGCTAACATACTCGCTCCACCTAACCAAATATTGCTTGTTTCTGCTGCTTTTATTTGAGCAGCATACAGAAAACCGCATGGCATCAAACCCCAAACTAATCCTAGTAAGGCAGGAGTCCACCATTTGTTTTCCATAGAAAGGTTTACCATAACTGCACTTAAGCGGTTATGCAGGTTGCTTTTTTTCAAAGGATGAAATATTGGTAACTTTGGTAATAGTTGGGGTTGTACTTTTGCCAGACCAAACCAGATCAGCATTAAACCTGTAATTATTGCTAACCACCGTCGCAGGTCGCTGTCAATACCTGCTAAATGACCGCTTGCCACTAATACGGAACCTAGCGCCCCAATACCTGCACCTGTCAGGGTGTAGCTACAGAGACGACCAAAGTTAAGTAAGGTATGAAATTGAAATTGATGCCATTTGTTAGAGGAAATTGGAGATTTTGTGGAAAGAGAGAAACTTGCAGTCAGGGGACCACACATTCCAACGCAGTGACCGAAACTGCCGAAAAATCCTAAAGTTGTTAATAATAATAGTTCTAGTAGCACGTTTTTTTTAGAGATAATATTAAAGCAAAAGGAAAGGAAAGTTATAAGTTAAGATATGGCAGTTTTCATTTTTATAAAATATAGTAACTAATCCGAAATTTAGGCAGTCAAAAAAAATTGAAAAGCTGATAGCTGATAGCTAATAGCTGACTGTTAATTGCTAAATTTATAATTTATCGGGAATAATTACATCAATTATTTCCGTTTTATTTTTCCGATAAATGCAAAAATAACTATCTAAAGTTAACAAACTACTGCCTAATATTAACTCATTCATTCTGACTAAACAAGCATCTGCAAAAGACATAGGAACAGATTCGTATTTTTTCATTAACCCCCGAACAATGATTACTTCATCCCTGAAATGAAAAGGAACTTCAAAATAACTGCTAGTGACTAAACCTATTACTGCATCCTTACCACTATAGACATCTTTCAAAATAAAACAAGCTTCACTAATAACTGCTTCACAGGTGAATAATGGTTTAGCAATATTTGCCCATTCCTTTTTCCATAATGGTTGTTCTTCAATTTCAATGATTTTTTTATATGTATCATTGTTGTTATGGTTTAATTCATATTGGATTTTTTCATAGCGACCTAGTTTAGCTTTTTTCTGATAATTTTTATCCCTTTGATACTCAAAATTAGGAAATAAAGATAGTTGTTTTCCTTCCATTAAACTTTTTCTATAATCTGTTGTTTAATTTTTCGGCATTGGTGAAATAAGGGACTAAATTCCCATCGGAGTAAGATTGATAGTAAGGAAAAAAGCTGTTTTAACTACTGACTACTGACTACTGACTACTAAAAATTATACAATCATTTACCAGCGCCAATTTTTTCAGTGTACCTCATCTAAATTCCTACTCAAACTCTAGTGCCCATACTTCAACTAGAGATAATTTCCACCCTGGTAAGATTTCTTCTACTTCTAAAAAATCTCCATCTCTGAGCACAATTTTTTCTTGTTGGTAACGATAAACTTCCATTGTGCGACTCCGAGGATCTACTAATACCCCGACAACAATTCCTAACTCTATAAATTCTTGTATTTTTTGACGTAATTTTGGTAATTTATCACTCTTAGATTTGACTTCAAAAATTAAGTCGGGAACTAACTCTGCATAATCTTCCGTGGAGCGGGGTAATTTTTCTGCACGAATAAACGAAGCATCTGGAGCACGAATGTCTCCATCTGCATTTGGTAAACCAAAACCTCCACTAGAAGCAATCACTCTACCTAACTTTCTTGGTCTTACCCAATTCCATAAATAAGCTACTATTGATGCTACTATTTCATCTGATTCTAAACCAGAAGGACTCATAACAATAATCTCTCCACCTACTAATTCCATTTGATAATCTGGGTACTCTATTTGCAACTTTTCTAAATCTTTAACTGTTAAATTTGGCATAACAATATTTCCTTTTTTTAATTCTTATTAAAATTCTGGTTTCCACACTTCAACTACAGGTAATTTCCATCCTGGTAATATTTCTTCTACTTCTAAAACATCCCCATCTTTCAGCACAATTTTCTCTTGCTGATAATGATAAACTTCCATTGTGCGACTCCGAGGATCTACTAATACCCCGACAACAATTCCTAACTCTATAAATTCTTGTATTTTTTGACGTAATTTTGGTAATTTATCACTCTTAGATTTGACTTCAAAAATTAAGTCGGGAACTAACTCTGCATAATCTTCCGTGGAGCGGGGTAATTTTTCTGCACGAATAAACGAAGCATCTGGAGCACGAATGTCTCCATCTGCATTTGGTAAACCAAAACCTCCACTAGAAGCAATCACTCTACCTAACTTTCTTGGTCTTACCCAATTCCATAAATAAGCTACTATTGATGCTACTATTTCATCTGATTCTAAACCAGAAGGACTCATAACAATAATCTCTCCACCTACTAATTCCATCTGATAATCTGGGTACTCTATTTGCAACTTTTCTAAATCTTTAACTGTTAAACTTGACATAATTATCATCAACCTTTTTTTGTGTTTATTTCAATAATATAGAAATCAAGCCCTATAACTTAAATTGTTAGATAATCTTCTGTTAGATAATCTTCGGCAAGAGGAAATAGTTAAGTAGCTAAAAAAAATTAAACTTAAAATAACTGTAGGAAGTAAATTCTTCCAAACCATTCTGAATTATGACTCCCGATCTCTAACTCGTCCTAATTTAAAATTAACTTTATTTCTGACCAAGTATTTAGGAGAGTTACTCAAAAGATAGATGAAATTTTTTTTCATTAATTTAACCAACTTAATCTAATAGCTAAAACCTCATACTTAACACCTACTATCTAACACCTAAATCTACCTTTTTTTCTGATTCAATGCTAAAGATAACTGCCGAAAATTGTCTCCTCTTTGTTCAAAATTTTGATACTGGTCAAAACTCGCACAAGCGGGAGAAAGTAACACAACTTTAGCATCATATTTTTTTGATAATGCTGCACCTCTAATCACCGCTCTTTCCATATTTTCTACTATTTCATAATGACGAAAATTAATCTTTTGTAATCTCTTAGCTAAAAACTCCGCAGCATCACCAATTAACAAAACAAAAACAACTTTTTCCTTAATTTGTCGCAACCAATCATGATCGTTACCTTCTTTAGCTTTACCACCAGCAATTAATAATACAGGTGCTGGTACAGCTCTTAAACCAACTGCTGCAGCATCATAATTTGTAGCTTTACTATCATTAATAAAATTTACCCCATTCCAACTGCAAATATATTCCAAACGGTGGGGTACACCAGAAAAATTTTTCACCCCCTCAGCGATCGCCTCTTTTTCTATTCCTGCCAATTTCGCCACTGCAACTGCCATCAATAAATTCTGCTGATTATGATTTCCCAACATTTGTAGAGACTCCACAGGAATTATTCTTTCCCCCAACGCTACTACCCATTCATCTTCAATATAAATTCCTTTAGCTACATCTCCCACCAAATTAGCTTTTCCCTGAGTACTTGTCCAGTAAGTATTATGCCAAAGGTTAGTTGCATTTTGACGCAGGTAGTAGTCGTCACCATTGAGAATTTGTATTTGAGAGCGATTTAATAAACCAGCTTTAATGTTAAAATAATTTTCTAGACTGTAGTGACGACTGAGATGGTCGGGAGTAAAAGTAGTCCATACTGCAATTTGTGGACTTAAAGTATTGGAAGACTCAATTTGATAACTGCTAACTTCTGCAATTACCCAATCTGGGGGAGTTTCTGATAAAGCTAATTCACAAGCAGCATATCCGATATTACCACAGGCAGGAGCATACAATCCGGCAGTCTTAAAAATCGCAGCAGTTAAAGCAGTGGTAGTAGTTTTGCCATTGGTACCGGTAATACCTACCCAGGAGCAAGACTTGAGATATCGCCACGCTAATTCCATTTCCCCTATTGTTTCAATTCCAGTTTCTCTAGACCGTTGCAATGCAGGTACATCCCAGGGGACACCAGGACTAACAACGACTAAATCTAAAGAGGTTTCTGGTTCAAATGAATAATCCAACTTAACAGCAATACCCTCTTGAGTTAACTGCTGTTTTTGTTGCTGCAGGGAGTCGGAAGTATTGCGATCGCTCAATTCAACTTCCCAACCATTTTTTTTCAGCAGTCGCGCAGCAGCAACACCTGATTTTCCTAAACCAATAATATGAGCTTTTGACATAGTAAATTTTTGTAGAAGAAGGAATTCCTAGTCTAATTATTTTAATTTTACAGCAGAGTGGGCTAGGATACTTCCGTAGGACTTAGGATTTATACGGTTTCTATAAAAGTAGTTTTATAGTTGATGCTCATTAAATAACTAAAGTAAATAAAACATAGTTGTAGTTGCTGGTATTTTTTATGAAAATAATATCTGATTAAAAAATATTTACCAAAAAAAATTGGTTGAAAGTCTCTCCCTTGAAAAGGGATTTGATGCTGTATTTATAACAGTTATCATCAGGAGTTAGGTATGCGCATTCGTTTGTTTTAGGCAACAGCTACAGAGGAAAATAAAGAATAGAAAATAGGGAATAGAAAGAAAAAGATAACTGTACCTCACAAAGGGTGATAAACCCTATATTAAGGTTTGAATATGACAAGGTATCATACAAATTAATATGAAGTTGCATGGAATAAAGTTTGAATAAAAGTTGACTGTATATACAGACAGAAAGGTTAATGAATTTCATAATTCTGTGCAACTTAACATAAAAATGGTATGATACAGGCTTTAATTCATGTTGACTATAAAACTTCTACCCTCTGGCTTCAGCGTAAGTGTTTTTAAGTCAAAATATCTGTATTTTATGTTAATGAAAACTGCTATAAAATCCCAGCATTTATATCAAAGGCTAGTGATTTGCTAACCAAACCTTTACACTTAAAGTAGGCAAATAGACCTCTCCAAAATAAAAATCAGGGTAAAATTGTAGTCGTCAATTATATATACCCTGTTTCCAAATGAATAATGTATTAGAATATATTTATAACCATCCAAAAGAAACAAAAAAAATGATTGGTATTACAGATGAACAACTAATAAAATTAATAAAAAATCCTCAAAAAGTTGAATAAAAAAAAGACAGGCGATAATGCTCCGCATCGCTCCAGCGAACGCCAGCCAAGAAAAAAGATTAATCAAGGCAGGAGGAGGAAGAAAAAAGTCTTTAAGCAAGGCAGAAGAGATAATTTTGACTTTATATTATTTGCATCATGTACCAACATTTCAACTACTAGGAGCAATCTAAGTGAGTTAGTGAGTCAACAGCAAATAATATTTTTCGCGCTTTGGATAGATATTTTGAGGGAATTATTACCATCTAGTTTACTAGAGGAATTCTCGGGAAAAGAAAACGAATATTTATGGATATGCATAGGCTTTGACAGAAATAGAATTAAGAGTTGATAGTACAGAGCAGGATAGATAAACGCCTAAAAATGATGAAAAACAGAAAAAATATTAGTCAGGAAAGCAAAAAAGTCATAAGTTTAAAAATCAAATAGTAATCACAGAGAAGGGAGAAGAAATAGTAGATGTAATAGTAGGAGAAAGAGGTTCAGAAAGTGAGATAAAGTTCTTCAAAAAACCACAAAAAAAGTTGGATAGAGAACAAATATTTCAAGGATATAAAGGGTATCAAGGTGGGGAAAAAGTTGACAGGCAAAACAAAAAAAAGAAACCAGAAAATGTCAGAATAAGTCAATAAAGAGAATCAAAAAAAAGCTCAAAAAAGAAGATTTGTATAACATGTAATAAGACTGATAAAAATATTTAGAGCGGCAGGATAAAGATTCATATTAAAAGATAGTAATTATGAAAAAGTAATTTTAACAATATGTGGTTTGGTAAGATTAATAATAGGAGCATTAATATTATTATAAATAATATTAATGCTCTGGAAAAAAGTAATGAAAAACTAGATGAAAATGGTGAATAATTAACAATAACTATCTGTAATACTATAAAGCCCGTAAAAAATGACTATCTCGAGGAGCTGGCGTTGGCGGAGGGAGCAAGTGCGGCAGCTACATCGCTCCCTAAAAGATAGTTACAGTAAGTGCTTGATAATTTTTGGAGATGTCTAATAGTTACCTCTTCTTACCGAATAATTAAGGTTTAAAGCCTCTCCTTTAAAGGAGAAACAAGCGGTCGTTTGCGTTTGCGTTTGCGTTTGCGAAGCTCCTGTGCAAGAGGCAGCTCCTCTGTTTCGCTGCGCGACATGAAAAGCGCAGCTCCTCCGTTTCAAAGCATTCCGCAGGAAAGGAGGCAAGAGGCAGCATGACCTAGGATGGGATGGCGAGGTTTCCTCGCCATATCCAATCTCCCCTTGAGAAGAAAAAATTTTCCTTGGAGTCAATCCTATCCGTTTTCAAGGAGAGGTAATTATTAATTATTAATTATTAATTGCTGAACATTCCCTAGTCAAGTTGTTTCCTGTCCCCTTTTCTATATTTCCTTTACTAAAAATCTCTTCATTCTTTAGCATCACAACTAAATTTACAGCAGATTCCAAGCAGATTCCAGATTAATGTTGTACAACTGACGGGGTAAATATTTTTTGCTTGTTCCCCTACTCTCCTACTCCCCTACTCCCTAAAACCATCAATAAAGGAAATATTTTTCCCACTGTTACCTGTTGCCTGCTAGAATTTAACTTTTCACTATTTGGCCAAAATCTGCCAACACCCTGGCATTATTGCGGAGTAGACCCAATAAATTCAACCGATTTTGTTTAATTTTCGGATCGGGGTCCATTACTAATACACTTTCAGGGCCATCAAAAAAATTACTGACTGTAGGAGCTATTTTTGCCAAAGCATCTACTAACTGTTGATAATTTCTGGTTTTTTGAGATATTTCTGTTTGAGGTACTAACTCAACCAAAGCATTATAAAAAGCTAATTCCGATTCACTTTTAAACAGTTTTGAATCTACAATTTCTACAGGTTTAAGTTGAATTTTATCTAACTCACCTTGAGCAGCTAAACGAGTTGAACGGTTGACAGTTTCATAGATTTTCTCAAGCATACCATTTTGCCGAATATTTTGTAAGAAAACTGCCCGATTACGCACATCTAATAAATCTTTTAATCCCCTTTCCTTATATTCAGAATCATTATCTCCCAAAACCGCATTTACCAGATCATAATCAATATTTTTTTCCTCTTGCAAAATGGTTCTAATTCGCTGCAAGAAAAAATCATATAACTGTGGTAATAACTCTGAGTTTGTTTCGGAATAAGTTTTGACAAAATCTCTAGCAATCTGTTCTAATAATTGATGTAAATTAAATGGTAAATTAGCGGACCAAGTAATATTAACTACCGCATTTGCCGCCCGACGTAAAGCAAAGGGGTCGCCAGAACCTGTCGGTAACATTCCTAATCCAAAAATACTTACCAAAGTATCAAGTTTATCTGCCAAACTTACAACTTGACCGCTAATAGTTTCGGGTAAAATATCTCCTGCACCTCTAGGCAAATAATGTTCAAAAATTGCAGTCGCCACTGCTTCAGTTTCTCCACAGGCACGAGCATATTTTTCTCCCATTACTCCCTGTAATTCAGGAAATTCATAAACCATTTGAGTTACTAAATCAGCTTTACAAAGAAGAGCTGCTCTTTCTATATTTTTGCATTCTGCTTTACTGAGTTGTAACTGTTCGGCAATTAATTTAGCTATATTAACAATACGTTTAACTTTTTCTCCCATTGAGCCTAACTTAGCTTGGAATGTAACTTTTTCTAATTCAGGCAAATAACTTTCTAATGGTTTAGCTAAATCTGCTTTATAAAAAAATTGTCCGTCTGCTAATCTCGCTTTAATTACTCTTTCATTTCCTGTAGCAATAATTTCTGATTTTTCTGGGTCGCCATTAGAAATAGTAATAAAATATGGCAACAACTCTATTTCTTTCGCAGTTTTTGGAGATTTTAAAACAGGAAAATAACGTTGATGTGTCACCATTACTATTGTTGTGACTTCCGCAGGTAAAATTAAAAATTCTTCGTCAAACTTTCCAACTACAGCTGTCGGCCATTCTACTAAATTTGTGACTTCTGCTAATAATTCTTCGGGAATTTCTGCTTTTCCTTTAACTTCTTTAGCTGCTCCTTGTATTTGTTGTTCAATTAGGCTTTTTCTTTGTCGAACGTCTACTTCAATGTAGGCTTTTCTCAACTCTTCTACATAATCTTTAGCTTGAGAAATTTCTATTGGTTTAGGATGTAAAACTCTATGACCGTAAGAGAAGCGATCGCTTGTAATTTTATCCGAACCATTCTCTAAATTTATCGGCAATATTTCATCATCTAATAATACTACTAACCATCGGATCGGGCGGGGAAATTTAATATCTCCATCCGCCCAACGCATAAATCTTTTACCTTCTAATTTATTAATCCATTCTGGGATTAATTCTGTCAAAATTGCTGTTGTTTGTTGACCCTGAATTTTTTTATTGACGAAAACAAAATCACCTTTTTCGGTAGGACGTATTTCTAGGTCATTAAGTTCGACTCCTTGTTTTTTAGCAAAACCTTCTGCTGCTTTAGTCGGTTTACGATCTTTAAAAGCTGCCTTTGCCGGAGGTCCTTTAATTTCTTCTTCTCGGTCTGGTTGTTTAATTGGTAAACCATCAATAACCACTGCTAAACGTCTAGGTGTCGCATATACATTAACTGCATCATTTGTCAAGTATGCTTCTGTGAGGGTTGTGGGGATAAGTTCTTGCCACTGTTGTATGGCTTCAGAAACAAAAGTTGCAGGTAATTCTTCTGTACCAATTTCTAATAAAAATGTCACCATCATAAAAATATTGAGATATTTGAATATTCTCGACTAATTACAATAGTTTAGCAGAAAGTAAATTGCAAGTCCTCTCATCTACCTTTTGAATATGTTTGACAATTTTCAATAAAAATATTCTTTTTTTTAGAAAAACATTGGATAAAATTTAAACACTAGCAGAGATTAATATCTGCTATTTTTGATACTATAATTTGTTATTAACTATAAGTTAATTAGTATGTTATCTTAGATAGATACAGTCATAAATACTTACTTATTTCTCCTTCCAAGAAGGAAAGTATTTATCAAGTAACCAGGAAAATACCTAAAAAATCTTGTAGGTAGGAAACTGAGTCTCACACTTGGCGCCCAAACAAATTGAAATACTGGAGTCTACTCATTTGTGGCTTTGACAACTAAAATACCTCACATTAATCTTGTTAAGTAGTACCATTAAAACAGGAAAATTTTCATTATCAATTATCTAATTAAAATTTTTCATGATGATTCTGACTACAGAAAAAATTATATTTTCTTCACGTTTTTTGAGATTAAATGCTCAAAATTTTAAAATTCCAATGGGAAAAATGAAGAAAAACATATTGAGTAAGTTCAGGATAACTCTCAACTACTCTTAAGCCCTTTCTTAGTAAAATCTCAGATAAAGGCTAGTCAAAATTAATCTAAGTTCTAAGTGTTCTCAATTACCTTAAAACTTAGTACGCTAAAATACAATGTAACTAAATTACCTCAGTTTATCTTCAGGTCAAAGGCCATTAAACTTAAATTAACCCCTCATATTAAATTCAATTTTTTGAGAGAGATTCAATTTAAGTTAAACTCAAAAACCTGGGCAACTCAAAAAAACTATAGAAAGCTTCGCATAAGTGAACTATCTATCAGAGGTATATTCGTCATGTCCCCCAAACACTCTAGCTTACCAAAAGTCGCACCTATGACTACTTTCAATATGTACATGGCTGCTGCCACTAAAACAAAAAACCTAAATCTTTGTAATCCTAGAGATGTTGCTAGCTTAAGAACAGCAGCAATCACGTCTTGTGGGGTGACAATGACATACCAAACTGGACAACAGTCTTACCAGGTACTCAAGAATATTGACTTGACAGTACAGAAGGGTGATGTCCAACTTTTGATGGGACCGTCTGGTTCTGGTAAAACTACCTTGCTGTCAATCTTAGCAGGATTATTAACACCAACATCTGGCAGAGTGTGTCTCTTGGGACAAGAAATCACCAAAATGTCTAGACATCAATTGGCCAAATTTAGACTTCAGAATATCGGCTTTATCTTTCAGGGATTTAACTTGTTCCCAGCATTAACAGCAGCAGAAAATATAGAAGTAGCTCTGAATATGAAGGGTATTAAAGGTAAGGCAGCAAAACATGAAGCTCAGGTGCTTTTGGAACAGGTAGGGTTAGCTCCTCAAGCAAAACTACATCCACGGGATTTATCCGGTGGCCAAAAACAGAGAGTAGCGATCGCTCGTGCCCTGTCTGGAAACCCTAGGATAGTTATGGCCGATGAACCAACAGCAGCCTTAGACTCTCATAGTGGCCATACAGTTATTGAGTTACTGCGTCGTCTAGCCAAAGAAGGTGGTTGCACTGTACTAATGGTAACTCACGATCCTAGAATCGTTAGTTCTGCCGATAGAGTAGTTTATCTTGAAGATGGAGTTATACAAGAAAATAAACAGCTATCTGATAATTTCCTATAATTTTTTGTGAAATATTTAGATTTTCAATTTCCAGAACTTTCCAGGTATTCACCAGGGAATATATTTTTTTATTTTCCTTTGTTTTTACTTGTCTACTCCTAATATTTTTTCATTTAATTGTAAAGTTTGTTCCTCGATAACACCCTGGAAAAGAAGTTAAATTAGTATTAATAGATTGTTCAAGTTTAGTTACTAATGATATAGGCGTATTTAGGATAAAATTTATCTAAGTTCTAGGCAAATTTACCAAAATAGCCACCTATTTCTTCGTAACTAAACTCTTAATTGGCATCCCAGAAATACCAGAAATTTTCTGGTCTGGGATAATTGTGATGCAACCTGATAGTCTGTAAGTGCTTTGTAAACACCTACTAAGTATAACTCCTTATTTCCGCTAGGGGTATTAAAAAAATATGAAAAATAATTACTGCCTTCAATACTATAAGCAGCATTATTGAAAGATTACTTTAGGAGTTTAATTTTGATTGGATTGTTGTGGAAACCTTGACCTAATTAATAACCAACTTTCTACAGCAAAAACAGCTATAAAAAACTAGATATTCCTGATAAAATTAAGTGCTAAATAGGAGGATAAAATAAATTCTATAGTATTGATATAAGGTATCTTCAGGATTTATCAAATAAGATTACTATACAATCAATGTTTTGGATTTTCGGGAATAGCTGAACTGGGAATATAGAAGGGGTAAAATAAGGAAAAATTTTTTGTTTTTCTGCTTGTTAAGCTAATCAAGTAGTTATATAGCAATCCGTGCATAGGTTGCGGGTAATCAAAAAGTAGATAAAAAAACCGAAACTTTCACCTGTTCCCTGTTCCCTGTTCCCTGTTCCCTAAAAGCGGTAAGATTTTTATACACAAATAAAATAGGATTGCTATAGTGAAGTTTCTACGGTTTTTTCTTGTCATTTCTACTGTAATTATATATGTATTAACAATATACCCAGTAGCTACAAAGGGCATCAATTGGCCTGTTGTATATTTTGGAGATATACTTCATCTTGATTGGAGAAGTCAGTTTAACAGCGACTTTTTAATTCATCTTTTCTTGCTTGCAACCTGGATTTCTTGGCGAGAAGGATTTACTATTAAAAGTTTTATATTTGGTTTTTTTAGTATTTTTATGGGAGGTATGTTTGGTTTTCCATATTTACTTTATGTAACATATAAAGCAAAAGGAGAACCTAAAGAGATCCTTCTTGGGGTCCATTGGAATAAAGCCTAACTTGGCGAAAAGTAGTAACGGTTGATTTTGAGAAGCTACTTGTTCATCCAGGTTTGGGATAGATAAATTTGATTATGAATGATCGTAACATCATTACCATTGAATCAGATAACCGTGGAGGAAAGCCTTGTATTCGTCGAATGCGAATCACAGTTCACGACGTTCTGGGTTGGCTAGCATCCGGGATGTCCATTACTAAGATTATTGATGATTTTCCAGAACTGACAGAAGAAGATATTAAAGCTTGTTTAGAATTTGCCGCTGACCGTAATTATCGTTGAGTTGCTTTGGTGAGTTTTGTTTGAAACTATTATTCGATCAAAACTTGAGCCGGAAATTGGTTTCTCGTTTACTCGTTTAGCTGACATTTTTCCAGATGCTAGTCATGTTCAGTTTCATGGACTGGCAAACAAAACAGATATAGAAATATGGGATTTTGCAAGATTATATTATTAAGTTAGGAGGAGAAAAGAATAATCAAACTAAAACGAGATTCGGGGTTGGTTGATTTATTTCGTGTATATTAAGGTTGTCCTTGACGGCAACATAATAGGTAATATTAAAAATGGTGAAGAAAAAGAATTTGATATTCCAGAAGGAAATCACGACTTATTTCTTAAAATTGATTGGTGTCGTAGCAATGTTATTAGTTTGAAAAATAATGGCAGTATTGTGGGTTTTGAATGTGGGAGTAACTTGAGAGGCTGGAAAGTTTTTCTAGTTATTATCTATATTATATTTCTTCCTAATAAGTACCTATGGTTAAAAAATAATCTGTAATTTACCTGCCAACAAAAGAGCTGCACTCCCACTGCAAGTCCGCTAATATCTATTTTTGTCAGCGAGCTTAGTCGTTAGATAAACTTCTGTACGCGAACAAACAAATATAAGAAGATTTATAATTTACTATCTTACTTAAATTTTGGTATATCTATTTTCCTTCTACATTCATAGCTCAATTCAACAATGCCTAATTATTTTGTGATAGAGGTGAAACTATCCAGTTAAATATCACCCCTAAATTTTCTCAATTAAAACAAACCAACATTCAATTCACAGCAACCAACTTCATCTCCAAAATTTTATTAATAGTATCTTCAACAGCTTTATCTGGAGTTGAAGCACCAGAAGTCACACCTACAACTACCTCACCTTCAGGTAGCCAACCCTCCGATATTTTTACCTCACTTCCTAAAGGTTTATGTTCAATTCTATTCCCAGATAAAATCCTTTTAGAACCATCAATATGATAAGAAGGAATATTATTTTCTATAGCCATTTCCTGTAAATGAGTCGTATTAGAAGAATTAAAACCTCCTATTACTACCATTAAATCTACCTTTTCATCAAATAAACCTGCCATTGCATCTTGTCGCTCCTGAGTAGCATCACATATAGTATTAAAATTTTGATAATGCTCATTTAATTTATCCGGTCCATACTTTTTCATCATTGTCTTTTCAAACAACTTTCCTATTTCTTCAGTCTCAGTTTTCAGCATAGTTGTTTGATTAGCAATACCAACTTGTTCTAAATCCAAATCAGGGTCAAAACCTTCAGAATACGCACGCTTAAACTTAGCTAGAAATTCATCACGGTTGCCACCATTCAGAATATAATTACAAACATATTCTGCCTGTGACATATTCAAAACTATCAAATATTTATCAGCAAAAGAGCTAGTGGCAATAGTTTCTGCATGACTATATTTGCCATGAATAATAGAAGTAAACTTTTTCTTTTTATGTTTTTCTACACTATTCCAAACTTTAGAAACCCAAGGGCAAGTAGTATCAACAATTTGGCAATTTTTTTCCTTTAAAATCTGCATTTCTTGAACACTTGCACCAAAAGCAGGTAAGATTACTACATCATTATTACCAGCTACAGAGAAATCTTTTTTACCATCAATTACAGGGATAAATTTAATTTGCATATCCCTCATATCTTGATTCACAGATGGATTATGAATTAGTTCGTAAGTAATCCAAATTTGTTGGTTAGGGAAATGTTGACGAGTTTCATAAGCCATTGCTACTGACCTTTCCACACCCCAACAAAAACCAAAAGCTTTTGCAAGTTTGATGGTTACTTCACCTTTTTGTAGGGTATAGTTATTATCTCTAATTTTTTGGATTAGGTTACTTTGATAAACAGACTGCATAACTGTGGCGACTTCTTCTGCATGACCAAATCCTTTACGGTTATAATTCTCAGATTTTTTTAGTGCTCTGGTAAAAGCTTTTGTATCCATGATGTTTTATTATTAAACTTTGCTGAAATTTGTTTTATCTTACAATGTTTTTCAACAGAAAATTCAAGAAGTCTATACTGATGATAATATGGCAATAAAAGTTTAGATAGATCGGAAAATCTACAGGCAATTTTCTGGGAAAACCCTAGATATACTGTAGCGCTATAGTTTTGAGTCTCCATATATATATAGTATTTTTTCTACATCCCATCTATAGCCAAAATTCCAGATATTGATTTATTGCGATAATTAGAGCCACAAAAGTCTAGC
>NZ_JBNHEP010000078.1:25384-35361 GCF_050015995.1 Dapis brunnea BLCC-M229
AAAACAGATGAGAAAATCTATCGCCAATTTTCTGGGAAAACCCTAGATATACTGTTGCGCTATAGTTTTAACTCTCCATCCATATATATATAGTATTTTTTCTACATCTCATCTACAGCCAAAATTCCAGATATTGATTTATTGCGATAATTAGAGCCACAAAAGTCTAGCTAGATAAAACAGATGAGAAAATCTATCGCCAATTTTCTGGGAAAACCCTAGATATACTGTTGCGCTATAGTTTTAACTCTCCATATATAGTATTTTTTCTAGCTATAGCCAAAATTCTCGAAATCTATTCTCATGGGAATAGGGTGATCAAACTCTAGATAGATGGGACAATCTATAGCCAATTCGACTAGCAAATTCTAAATCTAGTGTTTCACTATAGTTTTGATAACTGAATTACTCAGGTTCTTCCAGTCTAATTTTGCTATACATTTTGATTGCTGTACTCCAAACTTGATAACCTTTATCATTCAAGTGTAGGCCATCGGTACTCAATTCAGATCGGAGAAAACCTTGAGCATCTGTAAATAGTGGGTGAAGATTTAAAAAGAACGCCCCTTCACCATCAGCTAAAGCTTTCAGACTACGATTAATTTTTCTGATGCGACTGTTGGATAGTTGCACGAGGCGATCGCGACCTTCCCAGGTAGCTGCCTCCCCACTATGGGGCAAAATAGATTGGACAACTATTTGACTCCCTGGATGAACAGCTCGTAATTGACGAATAATTCTTCTTTGATTTGCCAGAATTGTCCAATCGTCCACCCCATGTACCAAATCGTTAATCCCAATCATCACAAAAATTGTTTCTGGCCTGGTACTATCAAATAAATACAATCTCTTCAATAGACCGGCCGTTGTTTCTCCAGAAATTCCTTGATTTAACCAATTTCTATCCCAGGGAAGAAGTTTTGAGGGAAACCAAAGACTCAAAGAATCTCCTACTAAAACAGTTAGACGGTCAGGACGATTATTAGACGCAGCGATCGCCTCTCGCTGCAACTGTTCCACCCATTGTTCATAAGTCCATTTATGGTTTCTCCCAATAGCCAGAAGTTCTGTTCGAGCTTCCCCAAATAGTGGGCTTGGTCTATTAGATTCAATACTGTTAGATGTAGTGGATGTAATTGTAGCACTTGCTTGAGGGTCTTCTGGCAACTTGTAATTAGTTACAATTAGCATGGCCACTGTCAATGACAGTAGCCCATTAGCAGCCAAAGAACACCAAACCCATGTTGGAACATCTCTAGAGAAAGTAAACACCGTAGCTGAATTCAATTAGTGCAACATTTAACCTACTCAAAGCTAACGCACAAGTCATCAACCTTGAATCTATATGGCATCACTAGTTAAAGCGATGGCTGTTGCAGGCAAAGTCTTGCTAATAGAACAAGACGCGTAGTTTGAGTTTGGAGGGTCGAAGCCTACTCTAACCCGCACTATGGCAACTCAGACGTTCATTATTTAACGTTACTAAACTTACGACCATTTATCCGAAGATAAATTTTAGTTCTTGGCCGGGTGGAAGTGTTCCCTTGTTAAACAAGTTACTAACTTTTTCAAGTATAATTAACTTTTTAGCTTTTTTCTTTTTCAAGCTAACTAATTACTTATGGGCAACTTTAACAAGATTTGTCAGGAGTTTTCGTTAACTATTACTCCTCTCAATCAAGAAAACCAAACCCAAGTTGGAACATGTTTAGAGAAATTAACATCATCCCCACCTTGCAAATGGTAGGTTTTCCTATTAGGTGTGAGAGCTTCCTGTTTCGGTTAGCCGACTGACTTGGATTTCGTTTCCTAGGCTATTCTCTCAAGAGGCGTAGTTAAACTCAGCCAGGAAAGTTACCTTTCCTGACTTGTCTTCAGATTTTTATTTATAGTAGGCAAGACTTCCACTTCATACCGGACGAGTTTTTTCTCTTACCTTGTTAAGTTTCTGTTTCCCACCTATATATATATCTAATATATATATCTAAAGAACTTGGATTATGGCTATTTTACTGAGAATGATCGTGAGAAACAGCAGTGCCAAGAGCATCAGGTTCTTTCACAAAGCCATTATAAGCTTCCATACCATGTTCAGAAATATCCAAACCCTGATATTCTTGCTCTGGATGAACACGAATACCCACAGTAGCCTTCAAAGCTAGCCAGAAAATAGTGCAGAGTATAACTGTAAACAATCCAACGGAAATAATACCTATAGCTTGAGTAAAGATATTAGCACCTTCAACAAAAATACCAACAGCTAAAGTACCCCAAGCGCCACATACTAAGTGAACTGATGTTGCACCTACTGGGTCATCAATCTGCAACTTGTCAAAGAAGGAAACTGAGAAAACAACAATTATACCAGCTACACTACCAATAATTACTGCCTCTAAATAAGATACGCCATCACAACCTGCAGTAATTCCGACTAAACCAGCCAAAACTCCGTTAATAATCATTGAAAGGTCTGGCTTATTATCTTTCAACCAAGATGTAATAGTTGCGGTAGCTCCCCCTGCTGCTGCTGCTAGGTTTGTGGTTACGGCAATATAAACAACATTTTCATCTGCTGCAAGTTGAGAACCGGGGTTAAAGCCAAACCAACCGATCCAAAGAATTAAACAGCCCAAGGTAGCAAAACCCATATTATGGCCAGGAATAGCTCTTGGTTGGTTATTTTCATCATATTTACCCATCCGAGGTCCGAGTACATATGCTCCTACCAATGCTGCCCAACCACCTACTGAGTGAACTGCTGTCGAACCTGCAAAATCTTTGAAACCCATTTCACTTAGCCAACCACCACTACCCCAAATCCAATGTCCAGTAATGGGATATGAAATACCTGTGATTAATAAGCTAAACAGTAAAAAGGCTGAAAATTCAATTCTTTCTGCTACTGCTCCAGAGACAATAGTTGCAGCAGTGGCGGCAAAAGCTGCTTGGAATAGGAAAAATATGGGTACTGGCAGACCAGCAGGAAATGGATCTAGTCCATAGGTACTAGATTCGCCAGTTAGAAAAAAACCACCCCCACCAATAAAGGGATGGTCTCCAGCAAACATTGTGGAAAATCCAATAGACCAATAGACTAATGTAGCTAGGGCAAATACAATTAAATTTTTCGCCAGAATATTAACTGCATTTTTCTGGCGACAGAATCCTGTTTCTAACATTCCGAAACCAGCATTCATAAAAATTACAAAGACTGAAGCTACCAAAATCCAAATCGCATCTAAAACCCCTTTTATATATTCTGGGGTTAACTCTTGATCTTGGGCGGTTGCTGCTCCTGCCCACAAAGCAATAATTAGACATACTAGAGGTATGCAGGCTAATGTAGTGGGGGAAAACCATTTTGTCCGACGTAGCCGATCTATTAGTGCTGTCGGTTCTAAGAAACGGCTATATTTTGCTGATAATAACCGTCTGTTTTTTGTTCTGTTGCTCCTAAACTTTAGTTTAGATGTCATTTTTAAGACCAAGTTAATTAGTTAGATTACAAATGCAAAAAATATCGCACTAATTGTTGTATTAATTTTCTGTATCAATTACTACTATTTTTGATTTATAAGTAGTTGGATAGACAGTATTTCTACAACAGTTTCTGCCAGTAACAATAGCAAGTATTTGTCAGTTTTTTACCATAAAATATTTGCATAATGGTTAAGTTTATGTTAAATATTTTCGATATCCGATCCGATCTAGCTTAGTTTGTTTATCTATTACTGATTCAGCTAAGGTCTGGCGGTACTTTTGCACTTGTTCTAATAATTCTGGTTGGTGGGATGCTAGGATTTGAACTGCTAATAAGCCAGCATTTTTGGCATTGCCGATCGCTACTGTGGCTACTGGTATTCCTCCTGGCATTTGGACTATGGAATATAAGGAGTCTATTCCCTGTAATGTTCGGGTTTGTACTGGTACACCAATTACTGGGAGCGGCGTTAAAGATGCGACCATTCCTGGTAAATGTGCCGCGCCTCCTGCTCCGGCAATGATAACTTTTAATCCTCTTTGATGGGCAGTTTGGGCATATTCAAACATTCTTTGAGGGGTACGGTGGGCTGAGACAATGACAACTTCGGAGGGTATGTTAAATTCTTCGCAGATGGCGATCGCTTCTTTCATTGTGGGCAAGTCTGAGTCACTGCCCATTATAATTCCGACTATGGGATTCATATATTTAGTTATCAGTTATAAGAAATTAGCAGTTAGTTTTTTCTTTTATACCATTTGGAAAAAATAATTTTATACAAATCCTAAAGTTGAGAGAGGGAACAGGGAAAAGGGAACAGGATCTCTATAGAAATAGAATATGTAATTAATTTTGCATAGGAAATTATTAGGTTTACTCTAATTTAGAGACTGTTTGTCAAATAAGTCTTAAGATAGCAAATAATGACTAAAATCTAAAAGCGGTGGTGCTTCAAGGAATTTAAATCTGAAGGAATTTAAATTTGGTAGATAGAGAAGTTTTCGGTACACATAATTCCTAGATTTTTAAGTAAAATTTGTCTTGATTTGTTTCTCCTTATCTCCTATCTCTTATTCCCTTTTCCCTATGTCATTTTTTATATTTCCTGATACATTCAATCTCTTACTCCAAAAAATTGTTAGGGGGATAATGAAGTAGAGAGAGTAGAAAGTTACCCCATATAGGAATGGAACGGATAGGTTGTTTGATGACTTACTAAAAGGAATTAGTCTGAAAATTTATACTAATTCAATGAAATAATTTTACCATGATTAATTTTGAACTTCAATACAATAATTATTAACTCACATTAAACTGCAAAAAAAACAGAATTACTAATCATGTTTGCGCACTGTTCCTATACCTAATCCACTTAAGGCAAATAATCCGAATAATATTGAAGGTTCAGGAACTGTTTCTACTCGATGAAAAGCTATAGGTGTACCAAATAAGAGATTATCATTCCTGTCAAAAACTCTATCTAAAGACTCAATAATATTAGGCTTAATTAAAACATCAGAAACAACTTTACCTCCAGGAAAAGTTGTCGGACAACCAACTGGTGAGTTATTTCCCACATAACTATTTTGGAACCAAGAAAGGTTAATTTCACAACTAAAGCTATCTAAATTTTTAGCATTAATAAATTGTTCTGTTTCAGGGCGACCGCATAAACCTAGTAAAGAAGTTTCATCAAGGAAACGACTAATACTAATAGTAACTTGAGAATCATTATTACTGAAAAAAGAATACAACCTTACCCGAAATGGAAATCCTCCTGTTGTTTGCTCTAAATAAATTGTTTCTGTATTTCTCATCAAGTCACTCCCGATAAGTTTAACCCCACAATTCAACATTGTAATTTGAGGGACTATTGGGTTATTAGTTACTTGTTTTGTATTGTTAAATAAGCCTGTGAACCATTGTGCTACCTGGCTCACTTGAAATGATACGGGAGGTGCAGATGTTATAGTTGCACCTTGACTTTTTTGTGCAAATATAACACTTATAAACAGAAAGCTTAGAGTAGAAATTTTAAGTAGATTTTTCTGCATTTTAATAGATTTGTTTTGACTAAAAATTTATTCTTAAGTTACCTTTCAATTTAAGACAAATTCTAATACGGTATTTTGAAAGGTGGTGAAATATAGTTTGACATAGTCTGTAAGCATTCAGCTTTTTTTGCTAATAAAAAGTATTTATTACGGATATTTCATATCATGTACTTCAATCCATACTTTTAAATTGTACTTCAGTATTTCAATACTGCCATAATACCTGAAAAATTATGAAATTAATGAGCGATCGCTAACTTCCGAATTTTTACCATAATCTCTATTTCCTCTTTTCTATAATGCTACGCATTTAGGGCGCGGACATTGGTAAATTATGAAGCTCAGTCATAGATTACTTTTGCCTTTTGCATGAGTGACTTTTGACTTGCGCGTAGCGCTATATAGCAATCATATTTCAGTTGTAAGATTTTAGTGGTAATTAGGAGTCAGGAGTCGTAGGGGCGATTCGCGAATCGCCCCTACAGGAGTCAGAATATAAAAGGGTTTTGATTTATCTTAGTCGTTCTTAAATTCTATCAAAATCATTCCTGATTGCTATATTATATGAAATATAAAAAAGAATGCTACGAACAATTTAGCTGGTTAAAAAACTTGACTTAGAAATGTCGATTTGACCAAAAACAGATTTTTACTCTAATAAATATAATAAATGATATATAGATTATTCCTACTGACTCCTGGCTCCTGACTCCTGGAAACAGCCTAAGCATTTGTAGCAAAAATTTTAGTATTTCATATTACCTAATTCCCCAGAATTTTTTGCCTAATCAATGTACAAACTACTGTATATTCCTAGCTGTAATTTAAAATTTAAACTCGTGAACTTAACCACTAAAATTATTAATGCTAAAATTCCTGGTTATCAAGACCTACAGCAAATTTTAATCAATTCTACTGGCAAAATTGAGAAAATTATCCCTCAGACTGAAGAACTTTTGCCTACCACATCTACTACTATTGATGTGGAACAAGACTGGGTTTCTCTAGGTGGAATTGATTTACAAATTAATGGTGCTTTAGGTTTACCTTTTCCTGAAGTAGATGAAACTTCCATAACCAAAATACATGAAATTTGTCAATATTTATGGCAACAAGGAATAGACGCTTTTTTGCCTACTATTGTCACTACTTCTATAGATAATATTCAGCGATCGCTCCAAATTTTTCACAATTTTGCTTCTCAACCGCAAGAACCAGAAACAGCCAAAATTTGGGGCGTACATTTAGAGGGGCCTTTTCTGAATCCAGAAAAGCGGGGTGCTCATCCTAACGAATATTTAATACCATTAACAGTTGAAAATGTCAAACAAGTAATCGGCGATTATGCTCAGATAGTTAAAATAATTACTTTAGCTCCAGAATTAGACAGTACAGAAACAGTAATTCCCTACTTAAAAAATTTAGGAATTACAGTTAGTTTAGGGCATTCTCAAGCGACAGCGAATCAAGCAGAAGTAGCTTTTAGATTGGGAGCTTCAATGGTAACTCATGCTTTTAACGCCATGCCGAGTTTACATCATCGAAAACCAGGATTATTAGGAGCAGCAATTACAAATCCTGACGTTATGTGCGGTTTAATTACTGATGGTCAACACGTCTGTTCAACAATGATAGAAATTTTGTTGAAAGCAAGTCAATATCAGCAGGGAATATTTTTGGTTAGTGATGCTTTAGCACCTTTAGGATTAGCAGATGGAATTTACCCGTGGGATACTAGAGAAATAGAAGTTAAAAACGGTACGGTTAGATTACAAGATGGAACTCTAGCAGGAACGACTTTGCCTTTATTGGTTGGAGTTAAGAATTTGGTGAAGTGGGGAATTTGTGATGTTGAGATGGGAATTTATTTGGCGACTATTGCACCTCGAAAGGCGTTAGGAATGGAGAGTGAAATTATTGGCAACTGTGGGAAAGATTTATTAAGATGGCGGGTAAATAATGTAGGGGTTTGGTCTCCAAAACTACAAGAGATAGAGTTGGGTTGGCAGAGAATAATGGATAATGGATAATGGATAATTGATAATGAGGAATTGAAAATACAATTTCCAACAGAAATATGTAATTATGAGGTGGAGAAAAAGATACCTTATATTTCCAGTATTGAACAGATTGGTTTAGAGAAATGAGAACATATTGGTATAGTAAAATCTGCTCATGAATCAATAATAACAGTGTTATAAATTGGGTTTAAAAATGTACCTGCAAATATTGTGGATGCTGTTAGTCAAATTGATAATATTCAGGAACTCAAACAGTTAACTAAAACTGCAGTTTTAATTGATTCTTTGGAAAATTTTGCCGCCCTCTTACCTCAGAATTTGCCGCCCTCTTACCTCAGAAATAGAAAGTCTCAATTAATCTAAAGACTTCTTGCAGAAGTCAGGGAATAGGGAATAGGGAATAGGGGGGATGAAGTTGTTGATTCTATATCTCTAAATTGATTTAATTAAAACTTTTACAAGAGGTCTTGGGAATTACTGTAGGGAGGTTAAATCTGATTTCCCTACATTTTTTCTTTTTTGCCAAATTAAGGAATAGGGAACAGAGAAAATTGCTTGGAGGATAGGGAAAAAGCAAAAAATCTTTATCCTGTCAGTTTTACCACATTAATAACCGAATCTGATGTAAAATTTCATTCTCGACTTTAATTACTTTTGACTATAAATTACAGGAATGGATAACGGTACACATAAGGGAATTGTTAGTTTTATTTGGGGAATTGCTGATGATGTTTTGCGGGATTTTTATGTTAGGGGAAAATATCGAGATGTCATTTTGCCGATGACTGTTATTCGGCGGTTAGATTGTTTGCTTGAATCTACTAAAGAAGCAGTTTTAGAGGAGAATAAATTTTATGAAAATATGAATATTACTAATAAATCTGGATTAACAGATATTATTAAATATCCTTTCTATAATACTTCTCCCTATACTCTGAAAAAATTACTGGATGAACCTAATCTGATTAAGGAGAATTTGATAGATTATCTGAATGGTTTTAGCGACAATGTTCAGGAAATTATCAGTAAGTTTAAGTTCCGCAACCAATTAGAAACTTTGGTCGAACATAATCGCCTTTATTCTTTAATTCAAAAGTTTACTGACTCAGATATTAATCTCAGTCCTAAACCGATAAAAGATAAAAAAGGTAAGGTTATTCAACCTGGGTTATCTAATTTGGGGATGGGTTATGTTTTTGAGGAATTAATTAGAAGATTTAACGAATAAAATAACGAAGAAGCAGGAGAACATTTTACCCCCCGCGATATTATTAAGTTGATGGTGAATTTGATTTTTATACCTGTGAAAGAACAGATTCAAATTTTGTGTCTCCTCCCCTAGACGCACAACAAGCGATCACTAATTTCCTAGACTAAAAACTCGCCCCAATAGATGAATATATTGCCAAAAAACAACGGATAATAGAAATACTGAAATAACAGAAGACCGTTATTATTAATCAGGTAGTTACTAAAGGTCTTAACCCAGATATTCCGATGAAATTTTCTGGCATTGAATGGTTAGGAGAAATACCGAAACATTGGGAGGTGAGAAAAATCAAAAGGTGTTTAAAATCCTATAGATATGGAATATCAGATAGCATTAGAGGTGAAGGAGAATTTAAAATTATGACGATGGGAAATATACAAGATGGAAAAGTTTTAATTCCTGAGAGTGGAAGTCTTGAAAGTGTTCCTCAAAAATTGATTTTAGAATATGGTGACTTACTATTTAATAGAACAAACAGTTTAGAGTTAGTAAGTAAGGTAGGACTTTTTCAAGGTACTAAAGAAGACAAAGTATCTTTCGCTTCTTATCTTGTTAGATTAAAAGCAAACGATAATGCTAATCCAGTTTATCTAAATTTTTTGCTTAATTCTCATGGTTTGTTAAACATAGCAAGACAAAGATCTTTAGTTAGTCTCAACTAAGTCAATTTAAACCCCACAAGATATTGCCAGATTACTATTCCTTTACCTCCAATTTATGAACAACAAGAAATAGTGTCATTCATTGAAAAAAAATCAGAAAAAATCAACCGGGCGATCGCCACAATAGAAAAGGAAATAAAATTAATCCAAGAATATCGAACTACTCTAATTTATGAAACAGTCACGGGAAAAATAGACGTCAGAAAATATCGCCCTCCCAGTAAATTCACCAATGCCAACTCCAACAAACCAAAGTAATAATATAGTAGGTTGGGTTAAGCACAGCGCAACCCAACAAAAAGCTTTCTATATCTATATATTATGTATTTGCCAAATTTTTCTATTTTGCCAAACGGATAAATGGGGAGTTTCTACTTTCTCTATCCAACCTCAATTTTGCCGACATATATATAGAATAGATATGACTGCCAAATTTTCCAGTTTTGCCAAACGGATAAATATGGAACTTCCCATTTTTCCACCAGACCG
>NZ_JBNHEP010000078.1:35461-35548 GCF_050015995.1 Dapis brunnea BLCC-M229
TATATATGACTCGAAATTTTCCAGTTTTGCTAAATAGATAAATCTGGAGTTTCCCCTTTTTCTACCAGAGGTAAATTTTCTGACGTA
>NZ_JBNHEP010000078.1:35648-49813 GCF_050015995.1 Dapis brunnea BLCC-M229
ATATAGACACGACTCCTGAATTTTGCACTTTTGCTAAATTGATAAATGCAGAATTTCTCGTTTCTCCACCAGAGGTAAATTTTCCGACGTAATATAGACACGACTCCTGAATTTTGCACTTTTGCTAAATTGATAAATGCAGAATTGCTCGTTTCTCCACCAGAGGTAAATTTTCCGACATATATATATGACTCGAAATTTTCCAGTTTTGCTAAATAGATAAATCTGGAGTTTCCCTTTTCTCAACCAGAGGTAAATTTGCCGAAATCTATATAATCTATATATATATGACTCGAAATTTTCCAGTTTTGTTAAATAGATAAATCTGGAGTTTCCCCTTTTTCTACCAGACTGAAATTTTCCCACATCTATATATATACGACTACGGATAAGCTCCGCTAACGTACCTCAACCCAACCTACATTTAACGAAAAAAAACTTCTAACTTCAAAAAAACTTCTGACTTCTGACTTCTAACTTTAAAAAATATGACTTCCGACATTACTGAAAGATGAAACAGGCAATTGAGGAAGGATTTATTCTAGATGTTTTGCAGAATTATACGACCTACAAAACCTATTGTCGGTTAGAGAAAAAAATTATAGACGACCCAAAATTTTATATTAAGCAAGCAAAAAAGCGATTAAAAAGATATGTGGAATATCATCCAGAGAGTATTACTAAAAAGGCAGAAGTGATGATCGATCATTTTGTGTCAAAGATAATTACTCAGGGGAAAATTAATGGAAAAGCTAAAGCGATGGTTGTTATTAATAGTATTAAAACTGCAATTTATTATAAATTAGCTTTTGACAAATATTTGAGCAAAATAAATTCTGAGTATCAAAGTCTTGTTGCTTTTTCTAGCAGTAAGAAAATAGACGGAAAAAAGGAAGATGAGTCTTCCATGAATGGTTTTTCTGGAAATAAGATTTCAGAAGCTTTTAAAGAGGATAAATATATATTTTTAATTGTGGCAAATAAATATCAAACTGGTTTTGACGAACCGTTGTTACATACGATGTATGTAGACAAACTGCTAAAAAAACAATTAGGGTTTGCTGAAAAAGTATGAGTGGTAAAATTAGGAGTCAGGAGTCAGGAGTCAGGAGTCAGGAGAAATAAGAATTATAGAGGAGATACGAGTCAGCGTTGTCCCTTAAAAATTCCTCCCAACTCTTGCCCAAAATCCTAACTTTTTGAGCATGAAGAGCTAAAAACCTGGTACTTTTTCAAGACAAAAAAAGGCTAAAACCTTTATATATAGTGCTACTTGAAGAGGGAATAGGGAACACTTAACTGGGAACAGTAAACTGTCAAAGGGTTTCAGGATTTAGAAATGTCCTAACCTATTTGTGTAGTGCTATCTACAGCGCTTTCCTTTGTTATGAGGTGCACCTATCGCGGGCAAGATGCCCGCACTACAAGATTTTCACCATTTACCCTGTACCTCATTTATCCGAAATCTGCTGTAAATTCTTTGATAGTTAATCAGCAAGCCCCAATTATGTCTATAATACTAAATACTATCCGTACATCTGTGGCCAAATCTCTATATCTACTTCTTTTTTACTCCTCCCCTACTCCTCTACTCCCCTACTCCCTTACTCCCTTACTCTTAGAATTAGATAACCACTTAGACTCTATCTCTTTAATCCTGCCATTTTCGTGCATTTCTAAAAGTTTAATATCAAGATTGTTGAGAAAAAGGCTATCAGGAGAGACGATAAAACCATAAGCTTCACTGGCAAAATAAACTGGAGACAACTTCAAGCGCTCTTTAGGATGATTATGTAAATAATATTTAAGAGCAGGAACATCAAAAACCACACCATCCACCTTATCTAACTTCAATAAATTAATTGCATCTATCAAAGTCTGAGTCTGACTAATACGCGCTCCATAAAACTCTGCCCATTTTTCCCCAGTAGAACCTTTAACTATAGCAATTCTAGCATCCTTAATATCTTCAGGAAAACTAAACTCTACAAATCTTTGATTAGACAAAGAAAGAGTTAAAGTAGTAGCTATGCCAGCAGTCAGAGAAGAAACTGTAACCGTTGTCAAAATCATCCATACCCCAGCAATAATACGCCCAGTTTTTGTAATTGGAGTGCGATCGCCATATCCCACTGTGGTTAAAGTTACCACAGCAAACCACATACCATTGCCCACTCCATGCCAATAATCTTGAGGAAATTGTTCTGTGTTGCGCCGTCTTTCAGCTAACCACAGAAGATTACCCACTATAAATAATAGAACTATTAACAAACAAACTGAAGAAATAAAGGCCAGGCCAAAAAAAGGTCTAATTCTACTCAAGACAGTAGGTCTCTCAGCAGTAATTAACAAACCAATATTGGCGAGAAAGTAGGGTTGAGTAAAAGCAACTTTTTCTAAGCGATCAGAAGTTATACTTATTGGCCCAATAACAATATCTAGTTCTCTTTTCTTAATACTATCAATACTACTAGCTAGACTATCTTGTGGAATAAATTCGTATTCTAGTTTTTCGGATAAAGCTAGTTCTTGCCAAATATCAACACTAATACCTTTAAAAGAATTATCCTTAATTATAAAAGGAGGCGATCCAGCTACACCAACTCGCAACTTTTCGGCCTGGGCTGGTAAAGGAAGGTAAATTATACAGCTTATAGTAAGAAAAGTCAATAACTTTAGTCTGTTGAGCATTTCTCAGAACTGAGTTGGGGAATCAAAATTTTAATGGTAACAATTTTTTTTGCCCCGAAGTAAGGCATAATAATCAAGTCAAGTTCCTAGTATCCTATTGATTGATGGGCTGATGGGCTGTTTATTAGTAATTGGCCATATCAAAGCTGACTCTGATAGACTATAAATCTTTGTAAACATACTTGAGAATTACTATAACATTAAGTAGAGAAATGATAAAAACAGACGATAAAACTATTGTCAGGGAGTATTTTAATTCAACTGGTTTTGACCGATGGCGCAGAATTTATGGAGACGGTCAAGTAAACAAGGTACAGTTAGATATTAGGAAAGGACATCAGCAAACAGTTGATACCGTTCTCAGTTGGCTACAAGCAGATAATAATTTATCAGGGTTATCAATATGTGATGCTGGTTGTGGGGTTGGTAGTTTGAGTATTCCCTTAGCTAAAGCTGGAGCAGTTATTTATGGTAGTGATATCTCAGAAAAAATGGTATCCGAGGCATATGAGCGTGCCAAATCTAGTTTAATCAGTATAGATAATGTTAATTTTGTGGCTCAAGACTTAGAAGCTTTAAGTGGTAAGTATCATACAGTTGTTTGTTTAGATGTTTTGATACATTATCCCCAAGACCAAGTTGCAGCTATGATTAATCATTTAATATCTCTCGCCGAGTCACGGTTAATTATTAGCTTTGCACCAAAAACTTTAGCTTTAACTATATTGAAAAAAGTAGGAGAGTTATTTCCTGGTCCAAGCAAAACGACCCGTGCTTATCAGCATCAGGAAACGGATATTATCAAAATTATTGAAAGTAATGGTTTTTCAATCCAAAGAAAAGCAATGACCAGTACCAGTTTCTATTATTCTCGTTTACTAGAAGCTGTTCTTCAATAATTAATAATTAACAATTAATAATTAATAATTACCTCTTCTTTTCAAGAAGAGGATTGGTTAAAAGGAATTTTTTTCTTCTCTTGGTCGATTGGATATGGCGTTTAGCGTTCCGCACAACGCGCGTTTTTCATGTCGCGTTTGCTTTAGCATTCCGTAGGAAAGCGAAACGCGGAGCGACTTGAATTGCGGAGCGGCTATGCTTTCTTCGGGAAACCTCACCATCCCATCCTTACGGAAAGCTCCGCTTTTGATGTTGGCGACAGCCGAAACGACGGCCTTTTTCTCCTTGACAGGAGAGGCTTTCAACCTTTATTTTTCGGTAAGTAACAAAAATTAGTAAAAAAAAGTTTGGTTTAATTAGAGGCTCGGTAAACCAAAAATATATAGCAATTTACCGATAAAATCAGTAAAATTCAGGAAATATAGTAACAAGGATATGAAAACTATGAGTCTAGTAACTTAATAATTTAACTGAAAAAATATTGAGAAAGTATCAATAATTAAAATAAAAAAATAGGTAAGTATTTAAGTATTAGCAGTCAGCTTTTTCTAGATAATAATGCACTAATAGCATTTTAATTAATTAGGAAGATTAGCTAATCTGCTTTGAGAGTAACTTGATGATTTTTGCTCAATATTTCAATTATACTTCCTATTTCAAAGATAATAAATAAAGAGCTTAATAGCTGAGAGCTAAGAGTTGATGGCTAAATGCTTATAAAAATAGTAGTTGTAGAATAGTTTTTATGTTGATAAATTACAACATAAAACTTGAAAGGCAAAAACTGAGATAAAAATCAAAAAGACAATATAGCACTACGCATTATTATTAGGCCAGTTATAAATGCTCAAACTTCGTCAGGGATTATTTTTGACTTTCGACTTTTGACTTTGAACTTGTGCGTAGCGATATAGGTCATAGCTGAAAGTCTAATTACTATATTAAAGAGTGAAAAAATAATGACTAAGATTTTTTTAGTAATAGCATCTATGCTGGGAGGTTTATCTGTAGTAGCTGGTTCTTTCGCATCCCATGCTTTGAAAGAAAAGCTAAGTCAATACTCCCTAGATATTTTTCAGACAGGCGCTCGTCTACAAATGTATCATTCCTTAGCATTATTAATGGTAGCCTTTTTATTAACAATAGAAGAGCTACCCAAATCTTTAATGGTTATTGCTGGATATGCCTTTATTGCCGGAATAGCAATTTTTTCTGGTAGTTTATATGCTCTGAGTCTAACCGGGATAAAATGGTTAGGAGCCATTACACCCATAGGCGGAGTAGCATTTATAGTAGGATGGAGTTGTATGGCGATCGCTGGTTGGAACTTAAAATTATAAAAAATAGATTGTTTTGACTATCTCTATAAAAATACTTATATTAAACTCAAAAAATCCGCAAAAATGAATAATATTGTAGTAAGAGTGTGAAATTAAACCACTTCAAGCTATAGTGTAATAAAGCAAAGCTATACAAATCTGGGTATCTGGCTTCTGTGAGTTACTGCCTTAATCCCAATTGCCCCAACCCCTCCGATCCATTAAATGCTGGTAGACGTACCTGTTGCCAATGTGGCTCTGAATTGCTCCTGCAAAATCGGTATCGTATTATCCAACCTCTTGGGGGAGGAGGTTTTGGCAAAACTTATCTTGTAGAAGATCAAGGGGTAAAAAAAGTTCTCAAAGTATTACTGAAAAGTCATCCGAAAGCTATCTCTCTGTTTCAACAGGAAGCACAGGTACTTATCAGTTTACGAAATCCTGGGATTCCTAAAATAGAAGACGATGGTTATTTTACATTCTTCCCAGCAGACAGTGAAGATCCTCTACACTGTCTGGTAATGGAGTTTATCGACGGCTCCAATTTGATGGATTGGATGAAGAGTCGTCGCCATAGGCCAATAAATCAAACTCAAGCAGTGGATTGGCTAACACAATTATCGGAAATATTGGACAAAGTTCATCAGCAAAATTATTTCCATAGAGATATTAAGCCCCACAATATTATGCGGAGGAAAAATGGCCAATTGGTGTTGATAGACTTTGGCACTGTGAGAGAGGTATCTGATACCTACTTGGTGAAAGTAGGTCAAGGCCAAAATGTTACAGGCATTGTCTCACCCGGATATACTGCTCCAGAGCAAACTAATGGTAAAGCTGTACCTCAATCAGATTTTTTTGCTTTAGGACGTACTTTTGTATACTTATTAACAGGTAAACCCCCAACAGCTTTTCCAGAAAATCCACGCTCTGGAAAACTCCAATGGCATAAATATGCTCCTCAAATATCAACAAAATTTAAAGAAGTCATAGATTATTTAATGGCACCTTTTCCCGGAAATAGACCTCAAAATCCAACGATGATTTTGCAGTGTCTGGCAGACATAGAAACAGAAAATAGTCCAGGAAATGATTCTAGAATTTCTTATCCTGCTCAACAAGGTCGTTCAAGTAGGGAAAATACAAAACTACCAACAGAAAAAACTCAAACTAGGCATAAAGTTAAGACAAAACTAAAAACAAAAACAAGTACAAAAATATCTAGTAATAAGTCAAAAATTAAGTCAAGAATTAAGTTTATAAATAACCTAATAGTAGGGTTGACAATGTTGCTATTAGCAGTGGCAACTTCTCAGTTTTATGGCTTTTGGCGCTACGGAATATTTCCTAGTCATCCAGTTTTTTTGTTGCGAGGTTTAAACAGTAGTCGATTTTTAGAAAAAACCTTAAATGGTTATCTAGGGGAAGTAAATGCGCTCGCTCTGACACCAGATGGTCAAACTTTAGCTAGTGGTAGCTTAAGTACCATAAAAATTTGGAACCTCAGGACTGGGGAACTAAGAAATAATATTGAAAATGCTCATGCAGATCGAGTAACTACTCTGGCAATAAGTCCTAATGGTGAAATATTGGTAAGTGGCAGTGCAGATCAAACAATCAAAATATGGGATCTTACAACTGGTAAACTATCAAAAGATATTCCAGGTCATGATGGTCAAGTAAATGCAGTTGCCATTAGTCCTGATGGACAGACATTAGCAAGTGTTGGGAGCGATCGACTAATGAAGTTGTGGAACCTCACAACAGGTAGTCGAATACTTACTCGCATACCAGATAAGGAATATGGAGTAAATGCTCTAGCTTTTAGCCGGGATGGGACGATTTTAGTTAGCGGAAGTGAAGATGGTACTATTAGACTGTGGAATCTGAGTACAGGTATTCGCAGACAAACTTTAGAAGGACATACCAAGGCAGTTAATGCTATCGCCATCAGTCCAAATAATCAAACTTTAGCTAGTGGGAGTGACGATGGAACCATTAGAGTCTGGGATTTATATACAGGAGAAGAGGAAAGTATAATTACACCAAGTACAAGTGCAGTTAAAGCTGTGGTTTTCAGTACTGACAGCCAAACAATAGTTAGTGGTAGTAACAATATTACTATTTGGAATACAATTACTGAAGAAAAATTAGAGACATTTTTTGGTCATGCGGAACAAATAAGTTGTCTTGCTATTACTCCCGATGGGAAAACCTTAGTGAGTGGCAGTGTAGATCAAACTATCAAAGTTTGGCGAATGCCTTGAATCAGTTATCAGTTATCAGTTATCAGTTATCAGTTAGCAGTATCTCGTGCCATAAGGAGACAAGAAAATACTGAATTTTCTTTTCTTGGTCGATTGGATATGGCGTTCCCTTCGAGACCGGAGGGAAGGGAAACCCGAAGAATGCAGAGTCGCTGCGCACATAAAACTTGACAAAAGAGAAAAAGTGCCAGCTTTTTGATCCCTTAGAGCGCTTTTCAGATTGATGACCTCACGTCACAACCAAAACCTTGTAGGGACGTTCCATGGAAAGTCCCTACTGTGGTCTACCTATATGAAAACTTTTGTAAGCTCACACCTAAATAACAAAAAAGTAGGGAAAGAATAAATTATGTCTTTACCCTACTTTTATTTGCAGTTAATTAACCTACTTTTCTAGAACCTAAATTGAGTTCTAACACTACCTACCCAGAGAGTCTCATTATCCTCATCGTGATTAGGATTAGTAATCACAAACAAAGCAGGAGTAATCGCGATAAAATCATTCACTGCATAGCGATAGAATACCTCAATATGCACCGAAGTATCCGGGTCTTTCAACTCATCATCATCACCACCATCAGTAATAATTGGTGGTACACCAACAAGAATTCCCCCTAAACTACCATCCTTGAACAAGTCAGGAAACGCTATGGTCAACGCGCCATTTATAATCGTAATATCATCATCATCATTGTTATTTTCTTCTGGTCGTGCCCAAGTCGCACCAAACCAACCACCAATTTGGATATGCTCGTTGAGCTTCCATTGAGCTTCAAAACCTAGTTGATCTGCAGTCGTGGGAACACCATCAAAAGGATCTCTTGCTGTAAAACTACCCGTACTTCCAGTTAAATTAACATCATCCTTGATAAAGTAGTTGCGCACATAACCAACACTAAAAGCCAAACTTTCGTTTGGCTCAACCAGGACCTGACCAAAACCACTAAATGAACCATTAAATAAACCTCTACCTTCCCTAGGATCTTCCGATTCTGGTGCTGCATAACCTGCTGTCACTAGGAATTTATCGTTAATGGCGTATTGAAGACTTATTCCTGTATCCGCAGGTCCGCGGTAAAAGGTTGGATTGTATCTTCCAAAGCGCGAAACAGAACCCGAACCACTACTCTGAAATGGATTCAGTACAGGCATAAAGTCATCAAGGTCTATAGAATTAAGACCCACCATCACCATACCTTTTTCGTTTAGCACTGGAAATTCATAGACCAAATTATCTAGAACCACTGTATCATCTGGATTGCTTTGATCGGTACCCAATCTGGTCATTAGGGTATTAGTTAGATCCCGACCACTCCAGTTAGGAACATCTCTTGCTTGTAAACGAGTTCTGAGGCGGTCTTTACCCGTAAAGCTAGTATCAAAGTTTAAACGAACCCGATAACCTAATGCAGTTTCGGTTCTATCGTTTTCGCTTCTTGGTGTCCCACGAGCTCCTGCTCGTTCTCCAAAGGTATCAGTCAGCCAAAATAGAATTTCACCATTCAGCTTAGTAGTTGTAGAGAATTGATTAGCTTCAAGTTCTGCTGTTCTGGCTTCGAGAGCATCAACACGACCACGCAACTCTGCTAATTCTACAGCAAACTCTTCTTGAAGTCGTTGCAGAACCGCCAAATCATCACGAGTTACTAAATCTGCAGTTGCAGCAGCAATTAACTCTGTAATTCTATCTAAACAAGCATTTAAACCAGCTGCAAACTCATAACGGGTCATTGCCCGATTACCTTTGTAAGTACCGTCTGGATAACCTACAATACAACCATAACGTTCTACCAGAGATTGCAGAGCTTGGAAAGCCCAATCAGTAGGTTGTACATCTGACAACTGAGACACAGAAGTCACTTGTCCCATCGGGTCAGCTTGTTCTAATTCAGTTCCTGGAATTTCTAGGGAGGGGTCTTTCAGTTTTTGTAACCGACTATCTCCTGGTAATTCCGGTTCTGAAGCAGTATCATTTTGTGGCTCTACAGGTAACTGAGTATTTGTATTTGTATTTGTATTGATATTTTGAGCATTAGCTAGTTGTTCTACAGAAACCTGATTAGCTAAAGCCGAATTAGCTATTAATAAGGCAGCTATACTGAACGCACCAGGAGTTTGCTTGAGAACGTTCAGGATTATTTTGGTCATATCGATACTCTCCTCACACCTTTTAATTAAACTAGGAAACTATTTTGCCCTTTATCAACAACCCTACTGCTTAGAGTAGATTGAACTGTTGATTGTTCCAATTGATTTTTTTAACAGAATTTTAGTGCTATTAGCTAAGTTTAACTTTGAAATAGCTATTTACAATTACATCCATTTATTTAAAGGATGAATTTCCTTGATTCTCTAAGAAATATAGTATGACATAAGCACATAGAATTCATGCTCCATACATAAAAATAGTCCTAGTATTTTTGCACGAAGCCTATCAAGCACAAAAAAAATACATTAAGCATAGTCTTTGAGTTTAACAATAATTAAATCAGGACATATAAATCTAAAATCCATCACAAATAGCTCCAAACTCTTGGTTAGATAATTAGATATACTAGAATATATTTTTTTACCTGACACGTTAGCATCTCTTGCACCATAGTGCAACTATCTTGATATATTAAAATTTTTGATACAATTTTAGAGAATAATAAAAAAATTACGAGTCTCAAACCTTGCCTTTTAGAGCCTAAGTATAGTCCTAGGTGAAAGTCAAAAGCCACTCAAATAAAAATTCCAACTAATCGAGGAGTGAGTTTTTCTTGTAGAAACTCTCCGATAACAGGATTTAGCCATCTCAAAGAACTAAATTCGTAGTGCCATACTAAGTAAGTAGGCTAGTATTAAAATTTATCCTTATGACAAGGTATAGGTAGAAGACAGGAGAGAAGCAGAAAAACTAAATCTAAATTCTGAGGATTTCAAAAAATATAATCAATCCCTACCTAATATATAACTGCTCAACTAAACTTACTCAAACTTACTCAAAAATCTGAAAGGTTAGTTGAATGCAAGTGGATCGACCACCACAGGGTTAAACCGCAAATCCTTTATTGCTTGGTTAAAGAGATCAGGTATTACTTTTTTAATAATGTTAAATAACCCATTCTATTCATCAGTATTTAATAATTGATTTTTCCTTGTTTTATACAACCATTTTGTTACTCTTTTTTGACTAAATTTCGGCTTTTTTTAATCTCCATATTTTGGTAGATCATCCCCATTTAAAAAGCTGGATTGAGATGTATAAGATGCTTCTGTAATTATTACTTTTATTCCTCTTAGTTTTGCTCTATACTTTAACATCTCTATTAACCTATTACGAGGGATATTCACAAATTTTTCATTGTTCTTTTTACCTAATTTTATCTCTTGTTTCCAAGTCTGATTATACCCTATAATTAATATACATATTTTATGGTTAACACACCAATATATTAATCTTTTCCTGGCTATATGGAGATAATTTTCTACTCGAAAGTTTCGTTTGTGATTTAGTTTGTGAGTTAAATTTTTTAAGGGATGAAAATTACTTTTATTTTGGTTAGTTTTTAATTGAGATTGTAAACAAGAGCGCTGTTTATTATAAAATCATATTAATGAATTGCTTTTAATGGTCTGCTTTCATTAAAAAAGGTGCATTTCTTATTTGATTTGTAGTTACAGCTATTAAATTATTTACCACTAAATTCACTCTTGCTACTTGTTAATTTTTTGTGGTTTACTCCAATTTTTCAGAGGCTATTTCTATCTACATAGACTGTTTCATCTTAAATTTTGCAAGAGATGTAGGTTGGATTGAGGGACGTAGCAAGATCCCGTAAGGGTAACCCAACAACAATCTTTCTCCCGTAGGGACGTTGCATGCAACGTCTCTACCCTACTCCCTAATACACTGTTTTAGTTGAAACAGTCCACTACAAGGGCGAGGCATTTACCCCAATTTTTCGGTAAATTACTCAACCTAAGTCTAACAATCAACAGACTATGTTGATATTTACTCGCTCAACCATATCTTAGAATTACTCCACAGAGTTGAAAAGCCAACCTGGCAGCCATATCTTTACCAAAGGGATTAATTGACATTTATACCGACGATCCTGTTCAGCAGACTACGGGTATAAATGCCAACGCTTTGAGAATCAAGAAATTGTTGATGGCTAAATGTTATTTAATTTTCTGCCCTCAAGCCAAAAATCTAGAATCTGAATTGAGTCCTTAGTGTACCAACCCAGAGAGTATCATTATCCTCAATGTGATTAGGATTAGTAATGACAAATAAACCAGGAGTAATGGCAATATTGTCATTCATTTGGAAGCGATAAAGTACCTCAATGTGAATAGAAGTATCATCGTCTTTGAGAGAATCATCATCACCACCATCAGTAACAATTGGTGGTACACCAACGATAATACCTCCCAAGCTACCTTCTTTAAGTAGGTCTGGGAAAGCTAAGGTCAAGGCACCATTAATAATAGTGATATCATCTGTATCAGTGTCATCTTCAGGACGAGCAAAGGAAGCACCGAACCAACCACCTACTTGAAAACCATCAGTAACCAGCCATTGAGCTTCAAAGTTGACATTATCTGCGCTAGTCCGTGTCCCATCAAAAGGGTCTCTGGCGTTAAAACTACCTGTACTGCCAGTTAGGTTCACATCGCTTTTGGGATGGAAACTACGGACATAACCTGCTTGAAAAGCTAGCCGATCGTTTGGCTCGATCCTAACCTGGCCAAATCCACTAAAAGCACCATTAAAAACACCTCTACCTTCTTGAGGATCTTCTGCATCTGGTGCAGCATAACCTACTGTCACCTTAATTGCATCACTGAAGGAATAGGCAAATTTAAAACCTGCATCAGAAGGAGCACGATAGAAAGTAGGGTTAAATCGCCCAAATCTTGAAATGGAACCAGCACCACTACTTTCCAAAGGATTAATAGTTCCCAAAAAGTCGTCTATACCATAGGCATTAGCCGCTAACTCTATTTGACCTTTACCATCTAGCAAAGGAAAACGATAGGCCAACTTATGTAGCTCAAAATCATCATCTAAATCATCGTCAGTAGCTAGACGAGTCATCAAAGTATTCGTCAAATTTCGACCACTATAATTTGGAACATTACGAGCTTGTAAACGAGTTCTCAAACGGTCTTTCCCAGTAAAACTGGTATCGAAGTTTAAACGAACCCGATAGGCAAGAGTGGTCTCAGTTCTATCATCTTCACTCCTTGGTGTCCCACGACCTCCAGCTCTTTCTCCCCAGGTATCGCTCAACCAGAACAATACCTCACCATTCAGTTTTGTTGTAGTAGAGAACTGATTGGCCTCTAATTCTGCTGTTCTGGCCTCCAGAGAATCAACTCGTCCCCGCAAAGCAGCTAATTCTGCAGCGAACTCCTCTTGTAGTCTTTGTAAAACTGCCAAGTCTTCCCTAGTTACTAGGTCTGAAGTTGCAGCAGCAATTAATTCTGTGATTCTATCTAAACAAGCATTCAAACCTGCGGCAAACTCAAACCGGGTCATCGCCCGATTTCCTTTATAAGTCCCATCAGGATAACCAGCAATACAACCATAACGCTCTACCAAGGATTGTAGAGCTTGGAAAGCCCAGTCAGTAGGTTGTACATCAGATAGTTGAGTCACGGATGTTACCTGATCCATGTACTCTCCATCTTCCAAGTCTGATACCCCTACTGGTGCCAGTGATGGGTCATCCATTGGCATTGGACGACTATCAAAAACTTGAGCTATCTCAATCGTGCCTTGGACTAAGTTCTGATTTACAGAACTGTCATCACTTCCTAAATTTTGTAAAGGAGTCTCAGCAGCGATCGCCGAGCCTGCCATTAATAATGCCACACTCAAAACACTAGGACTGTGCTTAAAAGTATTCCAGATAAGTTTTGTCATATTTTTACCAATCCTCACACCAATTTGGAAACAGCTAGGTAATACCCAACTTTACTTTGGTTTACATAACCTTAACTAAAACTTTTTCAATTGCCACCATATTCTAAATTTTGGCTACGATTTTAGATTTATCGTTTAACCATATTATGGAATATGGGTTACTGAATAAATCTATACTTAAATTAGTCTGCTTTTGAAGAATAATTAAGACTACAGTTATTTCTTTGCTTTACAAAAAAACACAGATCGTGGATAGTCTCAAATATTTTTTTTCGAAGCTCTAAGTTTTAAATGGACTATTGCCAAAGTAGTTTGACAGTTTTAGAGACTGGTTTACTGATTAAGTGTTGCTGTAATTTAATTTCCAGCCTTTGAGGAAGACGTAAGAATTTCTTTACAAACTGCTCAACCATTGTTCCTTTCTCTTTATCACAATTTAATTAATTTGTCTATATACTGTATTTCTTGATGATGAGTTTAAAATCTCACTTCAGAAATTAGATTTTGCTTGATTAGAAAAAGTTACACTCTCGTCGCAAATTTTACACCTAATCTGATAATTTGCAACCTAAATTTTCAGAGTATTTTTTCAGAAAACAAGCCAAAAACGAATATAGGAAAGGATATTAGAAGAAACTGGTAGTTAAATATGAAATTAAAATAATTAAGCAAATTAGAAAACAATTTTATCTAACCATCAGCTTTTAACCACTTAATCGTTTTTCAGTTTCTGAATTTTTGTTAAGTAGGGTTTGCTGATTAACAGGAATTAGGTATGGGTACTATATATAGAGTGCAAAAACTGTAACGTTATAGTTTTTGCACTCTATATACATGGTCTTTGTGTAAGTCCTAATTAACTCTCAAAGCATTGTTTTATTAAGTAAGGTTTGCCGATTAACAGGATTTAGGCATGGGTACTATATATAGAGTGCAAAAACTGTAACGTTATAGTTTTTAGCACTACATACATGGTCTTTGTGTAAGTCCTAATTAACTCTCAAAGCATTGTTTTGTTAAGTAAGGTTTGCCGATTAACAGGATTTAGGCATGGGTACTATATATAGAGTG
>NZ_JBNHEP010000078.1:49913-71823 GCF_050015995.1 Dapis brunnea BLCC-M229
CAAAAACTGTAACGTTATAGTTTTTAGAACTACATACATGGTCTTTGCGTAAGTCCTAATTAACTCTCAAAGCATTGTTGAGAGATAAAGGCTTTAACCTTCTAGGATCGAAAAAAGTGCCAGCTTTTAGGTCCAAAAAGCTTAAAAAGTTAGCATTTTGGGCTGACTACGGCATAAAAATCAAGGGACAATTCTTCCGACTACCTCCTCTATAAATTCCCATTAATCCTGACTCCGTAGGGACGTTGCATGCAAGGTCCCTACCTCCCGACTCCTACCTCCATAAACCCTAGGTAATAGGTGTTGAATCTAAGCGACGAATAGCTACTACTGAAGGTTTCGGAGGATCGTTAACTTTTTTAGTCGGCCAGTTAGAACCCATGGGTACTGTACGATTTTGCATAAAATCCAAACCATCTATTGTTTTCATGGCAAACTGACGAGTTTCTGAGGCCATATCTTGACGGATGCCACTATTTTCTCCTGGATGTTGAATTGCTACAAATAAAGTTTTCCCATCTTTGGTAAAGAACGGCCCACAAGTTTCAGTTTCTGTTGGTGCAATGCCAAACAAATAAGCTTCTCCAGCATTAGGACCGGAGGTGGGAATATACCAGATTGAATTATTACCAAATAAACCACAAAGACTTGGCTGGTTCATTGGTTTGCCATCCTTACCCATTCGATTCTCAGGCACTGTTTTATTATGTTTACTGGTACTCATATCTGTTACCATCCAGAGATTTCCCTTGTCATCAAACTCTAGGTTGTCAGGATTAGAAAATCCTAAGCCACCATTTGTTGGTTCTCCTCCTGTGGCAAACATTTGCCAACGAAATGTCATGGCATCTGGGCGATCGCCATCTTCAACTAAACGCATAATCCAGCCATATTCATAAGCTTCACCATCTGGACCTTTAAATATACGTTTGTCTGGACTACCATCAGATTTACTGGGATATCCAGAAGTAAAGGCAATAAATAGACTGCCATCTTTAGCAACTTGAGTATCTTCGGGACGGGCAGCACAAGTAACGCCAGCAGCATTGGCCGCTAAATGAGCGTCTATCAGAATTGCTCCTTGTTTTGCTTCTCGGTCTCCTTCATATAAGTCCCCCAAAGTTTTATATTTTTGTTTAAAAGCTTCTATTTCTGCATCTTTTGTGGCTTTGAAGCTACCACCTTCTGGTCTTTGGGGCAAATTAATCATACTGTTAACATGGACACTTGGTAAATCTGGATTAACGGGGGTATCTTCTTTTAAAGGAATCCAACTACCCGTACCATCAGAATTAAATTTTGCACCATATAACATTCCATTTGTCAATAGTTGGGAGTTAGATTTGTCTGTGGGGTCTTTGACAATATCTTGACTGACAAATTTATATAGATGACCGCTACGGCGATCGCATCCTGAATAAAAAGCTAAAGGTTGGTTTGCTTCTGCTCTAATACCGACTGCTTCGTGGCGATAACGACCCAACCAAGTATGTTTTGTACCATAGTCATCGGGATTAGCTGGGTCTACTTCTACCATCCAACCATATTTATTACCAGCTAAACCAAATGCACTTCCCAGACCAAATACTCCTTTTTCACCGATAAATACAGAATTTCCTTGGTTAGGGTCAACAGGAGTACCATCAGGATAAACTGGTTCAATTACATAAGCTTGAAAATTTTCTTCGGCACTAAAGACTGTTCCCCAGGGAGTAGTACCACCTGCACAATTACTAAAACTACCGATAATCTTATCCCCTAATTTATCATCATAACCCTTACCTTTTTTGTTAAATACTGCTACTGCGGGTCCTGTTGATTTTAAATAGCGTCCGTCTTCTAATCCTGAAATTCCTGTTATTCGGCGGTCAAATTTTGAGTTTGTTCTTACCCATTTGCCATCGGGTTCGCGACGAATGGAAATAACACCTATTCCCATGTCGATCATTGCTTCTTTGGCAATTGTAATTATTTGTTTTTTTACAAGACTTTTATCTAATAATTCTTGAGAATTAATATCTGATTTTGCTGCTGACTGAAATGCTGATGCTATCTCTAAAAATGGCAAAGATTTACCAATTACTTTTTGATAAGTTGTTACCCAAGTTAAGGGGCTAATATATTCAAAGTTTATAGTTAATAATCCTTCATTTTCTCCTGTTTCAATATAGGAAAGATAGTCATTATTGTAGCCAAAACGGGAATCTCCTATTTTGTCACCCCAAGAACCTATAATATCGTAGGTAAAACCTTCTGGAATGACTAAATCATCTACTACTTCGTATGTGCTATAATCATCCATTGGGAATTCTTGATTATTGGTTGCCAAAGGCATTGGGCTTTTGACTGGTTGGAAGTTAATATTATTGGTTAAAGTGCTACTTATTGGAGATTTTTCAGTGATTGGAGTTGAAGATTTTTGTTGACAAGAACTTAGAGTAATTGTTCCGGCACTTGCTCCAAGAAATAGGAGGAATTCTCGACGTTTAATGTTCATAGACAAAGAAGCAATAAGTAAGACTCTTTATTATACCAATTTGCTGAACTTGCCACATTATTTTTACCGAAAAATTAAGGTTTAAAGCCTCCCCTTTTAAGGGGATGAAAAAAATATTTGGTTCATTATTTCAAGCCTCTGGGTTTCCTGCGGAATGCTGCGCAAACAGCCAGAGGTACTGATAACTGATAACTGATAACTGAAATGACCCACCTGCGTGTAGGTGGGTTCCGCGTTAAGTTATATCATGTTCGGATAATCAGTGATAAAAAAGTTTTTGTTTGTAGTAGGGCTTTAGCCCAAAGTGCACTTTGGGCTAAAGCCCTACTACGAACTTTAATTATAATTATTCACATTGATATGGTATTAATGGCGTTACAAATTATCATAATGAACCCGCCCCTACGGTTGTGAACGCTGTTGTTTCGGGGGCGGGTTTATTTAACTTATGGGGAAATGTCAATGATGGGTGGTTGAACCTGCCCCTACTGCGCATTGGTTATGGGGGTTTGGGGGCGAGTTGATTTAATTTCTAATTTCTGGGGAAATATCAATGTTTGTGGCTGAACCCGCCCCTAATTTCTGATTTCATTCTGACTCCTGACTCCTGACTCCTGTCTCCTTCTGACAATTCCCGCCCCTACTAGGGCGTCTAGCTTGAAAATGTGGGTAAAGAGCGAGTCAATGAAGACCTCTCCCCCAACCCCTCTCCTGCAAGGAGAGGGGAGAAATACTCCCCCTTCCCTCCTCCCCCCTTTCAAAGGGGGGCAAGGGGGGATAGGAAGGGGGCTCGGGGGTTAGGTTTTTGCTACGGTGGTGAAGACCATTGTTTCGGGGCGGGTTGATTTAATTTATTGGGAAATGTCAATATTTTGGGTTGAACCCGCCCCTACTTTCTGATTTCATTAACTACCGACTTCAGGCAGTAGTCACTGATAACTGATAACTGATAACTGAAATGCCCCTACCAACTCACAGAATAATTGGGAAAACGATTCGCTTTAATAAAGTCCATCGCTGTTTGTGCTATCTGTGGAATTTCGATTTTGACAATTTTTTCGACCAAAAAAGGTAAAGGAATTTGACCGGGGGATACCTTGGTTTTGGGAACTCTACTCAATATCCCTCTCAATATTGCTTGTCTTTGGAGTTTTTTCTTCTGGATTATTTGTCCTGGTCTTGTTTTCGGTATTGGTCCTTAAACTGGTACCATTCCAGAACTATCAGGAAAATTTTGCAGAACTAAAAGGAGAGAAAAAATCATATCTGATGAGAGAGGCGGGAATAATCTATCTCAAGAATAATCTCAGGAGAGGCGTAATTTGCTTTAATTGCTTTAATAATTTATGTTATTATGGGCGCGTTTCTTTAGATTTATTTTACATTCAGAAAGGAAAAAACACCAGGCGGGTGCATTTTCACACAATTTTAAAATTGGGGTGGGTTCGGTGGGCGACAAAGTTTAGGATTTTCAGGGGCTAGCCATGATTCTTTAAGGTATTACTTACATATAGATGACAATAAAGGGGGTAGATAGGAATGAGAAACCATGAGATATTAATAGTCAATTAGTCGCCTTTTCCTTTCTGTATCTGAATCCGGTTATATAATACATATGACTTTTATATATGGTCTCCCCAAACTTCCCACACCCCCTATATGGACATATTCAACCGGATTTGATATGACTCCTGACTCCTGTCTCCTGTCTCCTAAACTTTCAAACTGTAAATTTTTTGTGTTTCTAAATTTTCCATAACTGTCAATAATTCAGTTATTTCCAAACTCTGACGTTCGAGTTGTACCTGTAAGGTAGTCATAGGATCGGAACCAGAAGCAATGAGAAATTCCACTTTTAAAATATTTTCCCACTGCGATATTTCTGTTAAGACTTTAGCGATCGCCTGCAAATAAGGATTATTTGATTGTTGATACCATTCAGATGTAATTAATGTTGCTTTTTCTAAACCAAAATTAACTATTAAAGGTGCTTCAGCAAAAACTGCTGTTGCCACTGCTCTAGTTTCTTCCCGCAACAGAAAATCATCTTCTTTGATTAAACTGCGTAATTTTTCCAAATATTCATAGCGCTTTTCAAGGGGAGATTTCAAAGTTTTAACCAAAGAATTATCAACAAATTTTCCTTCTGTGTTTTGATAATTCCAATCAATAGCAATTGTTACTAAATAACTGCGTAACAACATATGACCTAATTTTTGCGCCTTAGTCGCCAAATAAGTAGAATTATAATCTGTTGTTTCAATTAACAAAGGAACTCGATCTACTACTTCAATTCCATAACCATTTAAACCTGCTATTTTCCGGGGATTATTTGTAATCAAACAAATTTTCTTCACACCCAAATCATGTAATATTTGTGCTCCCACACCATAGTTGCGTAAATCTGCTGGAAAACCTAATCTTTCATTAGCTTCCACAGTATCTAATCCCATATCCTGCAATGAATAAGCTTTCATTTTATTAATTAAACCTATTCCCCTACCCTCTTGTCGCAAATAGACGACCACTCCCGCACCCGCATTTTCTATCATTTTCATCGCTGCTTGCAGTTGCATTCGACAGTCACAACGGAGGGAACCGAAAGCATCTCCAGTCAGACACTCAGAATGTACCCGCACCATCACATCTTTTTCCGGAAACTCTTCTGGATTTCCTTTAACAATAGCTACATGTTCCGAGTTATTTTGAGTATTGCGGTAGGCATAAATTTGGAACTCACCAAATTGGGAGGGTAACTTAGCAACAGCTTCTCGGTAGACAAAGCGATCGTGTCTGATCCGATAACTGATAAGATCGGCAATACTGATCAATTTCAGATTATGAGTTTGAGCATATTCTATTAATTGAGGTAACCTTGCCATCGAACCGTCTGGGTTTTGAATTTCACAAATAACCCCCGCTGGATATAAACCTGCTAATCTAGCTAAGTCAACAGAAGCTTCTGTATGACCTGCTCGTTTTAATACTCCTCCTTCTTTAGCTCGAATGGGGAATACATGACCGGGACGACGTAAATCTTCTGGTTTGGTAGTAGGGTTAATGACAGCTTGAATAGTACGCGCTCGGTCTTCTGCTGAGATACCTGTAGAAACTCCCAACTGTGGGGAAGCATCAATACTAACAGTAAAAGCTGTTTGGTTACTGTCAGTATTTTTAGTAACCATAAGTGGAATATCTAATTCGTCAAGGCGATCGCCTGTCAATGACAGACAAATTAGACCTCTAGCTTCTACTGCCATAAAGTTAATCATGTCTGGAGTAGCAAATTGAGCTGCACAAATTACATCTCCTTCATTTTCTCGATGTTCGTCATCGACTACTACTATAGACTTACCTGCTTTAATATCTGCTAGTGCAGCATCAATAGAGTCAAATTGAAATTGTTCGTTTGGCTGTTTATTCACAGATAGCTTCCCTGGTTTTGTCATTTTTTTCAAAATATGTTTAAAAGTATACAAATATTATAACTATATACAAAGATTATAGGGTTTCCTAGACTACGGAAGTATAGTAACAAGAATGAATAAATTAGTTATAGAGTTGAGAATATACCTTACAGCAACTTGAAGACTCTATTAAGTAATTGAGTTTCAGATAGAAAATATCATACAATAATTGGAAGTAAATAATATGAAAGGTAGAATTTTTACAGAACAAGAACGTCAAATACTTGCAGATATTATCGTTCATCGTCGAACAGAATTTGGGGAAAACTTTATTAATGAAGAAATTCCCGATACAAAAATTGAGCGGTTACTTTTAGCTGCCTTACTTGGCCCTTCAGTTGGTTTTTCCCAACCTTGGGAATTTGTAATTATTCGTGACTCATCAATCAAAGCCAAAATCAAGGCATCTTTTGAAAGAGAAAATGAAAAAGCTAAAGAAATCTTTAAAGATAGACCGTTATATAATCATTTTCAATTGGAAGGAATTACCACAACTCCTATCAACATTGCTGTTTTTTATAAACCCTCACTTGCTCCTGTTATGGGTCAAACAAGTATGGAGAAAGTTGGACCGTACAGTGTTTGTCTGGCAATTCAAAATTTGTGGTTAATGGCTAGAGCTGAGAATATAGGGTTGGGTTGGGTAAGTATTTTAGATGAAAAAGAGGTAAAAACTATTCTCAATGCTCCTCCAGAAAATGAATTAATAGCGTATTTATGTTTAGGTTATGTCACAGAATTCACAGAACGTCCTTTGCTAGAAATTGTTAACTGGGAAAAGCGTAAATTAAAGGAGGCAGTGATTTATTATGATGGTTATAACGTAGAATGAACAGTTTCTTTGGTATCTGAAAAATTACGATCTATACTTGTGGCTAATAGACTTCTCCAGCAAATAAATAATACTATGTTCGGTAGAAAAGTTATAATTAGGCTAGTAGTTGGGCTTGATCAATAAGACAAGTATTTAAAGGGCTAAAGCCCAACTACAAACAAAAAACTCTGTTATACAGCCCTTTTCAGTTGAGTAGACCACTAAACTCATTGTTAGGAGTCAGGAGTCAGGAGTCAGGAGTCAGGAGTTAGGAGTTAGGAGTTAGTATAAAAGCCCTCGTTCTTCAAATTATGACTGAATAAATATACGATACTTAGGGTTTCTGGAGGAGACTGTGGTCTATCAAGCATGAAAACTGCAATTTGAGCGATCGCTCAAATTACTCAAGATGATGCCGTGGGTTGATTCTATTCATTGTGGTTTATTCATATGAAAACCGCTGTAAGTAATTATCCAAACACATTAAGCTGCTTGATAAAACTGATACAAAGCGTCACATAACGTGACTTCTTGATGTGTATGGACGTTGCATGCAACTACCTTCTACTGAGGCCGTCGGCGGTTACTCATCCACAGGGATTGACAGGTTTTGCCAACGGCATCTCTAAAGTCTATACTTACATTGGATTGTCAATAGACATCAGAACAAAAGGTTCTCAAACCCTCACTGCGCTCTTCCCAGTAGCGAGCGGGATTTTTGCAGAAGTAGTGAGGTCTAATAGATAGACTGGCAGAAATGTTTAAGCAGCCATTAGTTTAGAACCGATTACCAAGCCTTAATAATAACCCATAATTTAATTTTGTTCCCCAAAAAATTTATTTTATTTAGAATTTACACCAATAATAGCGATCGCTTCCATAATACTAGCCCAGTTTTAATTTTGATTTGCATTTTTTTTTAGAGGTTGCTCACACTTACCTGCAATTTTAGCCTAGACGCCCTAGTACTGGCTGCCTGTTGCCTATTGCCTCTCTCAACTAGGAAGTTTTATGCAAAGTCTCTACCGATTTTGTAGTTTACTCAACTGTAAAATCATATAAATGCCAATTTATCCCTTTTTTTTACATAAATTAGGTCGAGTCTATTTAGGAGAATTTTATTTCAAGTTTTATCAAAAATAAAATATTTGCATTTGACAGAAATTGCACAGTTATAAAATGCAAAAAAATCATCAAGTTTAAAAAACTAATAATAAGAATAAAAAATTATTCACGCATTGTAAATAGGAATTTTATTGCGAGTAAATACCTAAAAATGCCGAATAAAATATTAATTCTGTGTATATTTACTAGAAATTTACAATTTTAAAATAAAGGTTTTTTCATAATTTTTCTATGATTCATATCACATAAAAATGAGTAATAAATCACTTTATTTAACGATCTAAATTACCGCTAAATAGCTGAATCCTTACGAAGATAGTGAAGAGTTAAAAACAACACACACACAACCATACAATGAAACGAATTTTTAGCGTCGGTACAAAACTTGCCTTAACTGCTTTACTATTAAATGCTTCTTCTCAAAAGGCAGAAGGTTTCGCTTTAACTGATGGAGTCTTTAGCTTATTTTTAGAATGTAATAATGACGGAACAGCCCTAGTTTTTGAAGGAGTAGATGGATGGCAGTATAGCCAAGATGCTACTGGGGATATGACTGATGGTGATAGTTATGACCTTACTGGAATGGGGGTTTTCCAAAATGGTAACGAGATGTTTGTTGCTATTGGTGGAAATATGCCTTTATTGGGTACGGGTTTAGACCGCAATTTAGATCGAATTTTCCCAGGAGACTTATTCTTTACTCCTGCGGGTCAGAATTTCCAACAATCTATGGAAGCAGGAAACCTGCACGCTATTCACTTTTCAGGTAGTTCAGACTCGGGAGCTGATTCAGGTTTAGGAGTTTACAAAAATGTAGCTGCTAAAGGGGTAGGGATGCAGAACTTTGGGCATCGTACTCTTGATAACTATGAAGCTTTAGTTGATTCTAGCGAGAATAACTTCTACGGTAATCTTGGAGCAGATAACCCTTACTTTAATGGCAATGGTACTGGGTACAATGTGATTGCTGGAGGTGACAGAGTTGCGAATGATGGTTTTCAAATGTTGACTGCTACAGAACTGACAGCAGAAGGATTCAATCAAAACTCTTTGGGTGGAACTGAGTTTTTTGGCTTCAAGTTCAATCTGGATGCTATAGTTCCTCCAGAGCCTCCAAAAGATATTGAAACTCTCAAAGGAATTGGTGAAGGGTACGGTTTTGATTGGGATGGTCAAGGTTGGGATGGGCAACTAGACAGCTTTGAGGGAACTATCGGCAATTTACAAACTGAAATTGATAACATCCAAACTGAAGTAGAAGGTTATCAAGATAAAATTGATGCTCACCAAGCACAAATAGATACTTATAATGAACGTCAAGCTGCTGCTGAGGCAGAAGTTAAACGTTTACAAAAACAGGAAATAAATCCTCTTAACGGAAAAAATAATAACGCTGCTAAGAAAGTTCCTGGCGGAGAAGCTAACAGTCAAATTAAAAAAGAGTTGAGCGCTCGCAATCAAATAGTTAACAATCTGAATGAAGTTGAGGAAACTATTAGTGAGAACCCACAGAAAATTATTGACGCTGAAGCTAAACGGGATCAAAAACAAACTCAACTTGGTAATGTTCCTACCCAAGAGGAAGCTCTTGAACTGGCTAAACAAAAAGCAGACGAAACAACTAAAGATGCTTATGTTGCAGTTGCGGAACTTGAGTCCCAAAAAGAAGCTTGGGAAGAATATAAGCAAGAGAAGAAATGGGAAAATTCAAGCTTGCAAAAAAAGCTAGAGCTACAGAGTGAATATGATGGATGGATAGAGTTACGTAACGATGGTAGTCTGGCAAAGCAAGAACAGGAGTTGATTTTCCTTAACGAACTTATTGCTGGTTTTGAAACTGAAGTTGAAAATGAGCGTCAAGGAAAAATTGACAAACTTCAGAAGCAAGTAAACAATTTTCAAAATAAGATTGATACTCTCGAACAAGAACTTACAGATGCGATAAGTAGCAAGCCACAATTAGAACAGGAATTAGATGATTTTTACAATCAACATTTCGATAGTGATAATGATGAGAGCTTGCAGCAAAAGCTGGCAGATATCAGGGATAATTCTGAAGAAAAATGGGAACGGCTAAATAATAAAAATAATCGAACTCCTGCTCAGGAAAAAGAAATGGCTTTCCATGCACAGAATATTATTGATACCCAAAAGCTGCTCGACGAAATTGATGGCACGACTGAGCAGTTATCTATTGATAATCTTTTAGATGAAGCTAACGAGCATTTCAATACTTTGAAAGCAGAAGCGAGGGATAGCGATCGCCCAGACGGTTTAGATAGCAATAATTTTAAAACCTACACTGATCAAGATTTAACTGTAAAGATTCCTGTTTACGATGAAGATGGGAACATTGTTGATTATACTACTCATAAATTTGACGCTGAAGATCTAACTGTAGAGATTCCTGTTTACGATGAAGATGGGAACATTATTAATTATACTACTCATACTTTTGACAGAGTGCAAGTAGGCGACCCGAAAACTATTGGCAGCGAGTATCAGCTCCGTGAGTTTGAAGCAAGATTATTTGAGGTTGCTCGCAATCAGCGGGAGCAAGTGAAAATTCAAAATAAAGCGCTTAGTCAAAGTGAAGTTGCCTTGTTGCAAGAGGATGTAGAGAGTCGCAATGAAGCAGAAAGTCAAAAAGCTGATGTTATAGCACAACAACAAGACCAAATTGAGCTTCAAAATGATTTGCTCAGAGATATTGAAGAAACTCTTGTTCCATTTATTGATGAAGCGATCGCTGCTGAGAAACGGGAGAATATGGAGGAGCGACTTGCTGCTGCCGAAGTTGAAAATCAGCGCGAGCAAGAGTTGGAAGAAGAGTTCGGTGTACGAACCGATAGGAATATTGGTGGAGTTCCTACTACCCGTGAAGAAGCCTTGACTCGTCTGAATGATACAGATTCAGTCAGCACTCCTGAACCATCTTCACTAATGGGCTTAATTGCTGTAATTGGAGCTGGTTTTGCTTCTTTGGGTCGTCGTTACAAACGTTGATAAGTTCCTATAGTCAACTGTTTGATAGAGGTTTTGTTGCATGAAAGTATATAGCTGTCGGTAGACTTCCGAGATGTACTTTATAAGTTATCAGAAACCGGGTTTTTGTGATGAAGACTGTTATTATTGTCAGGTACTTCAGAAAAACCCGGTTTCTGCGCTTGAACTGTTCTAACTATTGTCCAATAGATGAATTAAACATCAATCTCCCGAAAGCGATCGCTTCCTCTGACTGTATCTAAAAAATGAAAGTTATAAGAAACCTGGTTTCTAGGATGCTAATGTTATTATTGTGAGGTACTTCAGAAAAACCCGGTTTCTGCGCTCACAACTGATACTGAAATCAGAAACCGGGTTTTGGGGATGAAGACTGTAAAGATTGTGAGGTACTTAAGAAAAGCCCTGTTTCTGCGCTTGAACTGTTCTAACTATTGTCCAATAGATGAATTAAACATCAATCTCCCGAAAGCGATCGCTTAACTGATAACTGAACTTAGGCCAGGTATGATGAAAATAAAAATTGATTCCCAAGGGCTAGACTTTGATTCGGGCTGGAGGCGTGAATCCTAAAAGCATTGATAGATAAACGGTTGAGCATTTTCTACCAGAGATTTACGGAAAGAGGAATGTTTGCGAGCGTTGAAAATAGTCAGAAGATTTACAGCGATATGAAAAATTCCTTTGGATCAGAATATTTACGGAAACAATGTTACTTTTAAGAAGATTTGGTAAAGTTGGCAAAATGCTCTTGACAGTAGGGGGGGAGAGAATAGAGTAAAAAAAGTTAACATACAACCAAGCAGTAAGTGAAAAATGAAAAATTGGAACAAAATTAGTCAGTATATTGCTGCTAGCGCTGGCGCTGCTCTACTAGCTTCCTTTGCCACCTTGGCTACACCGAAGACCGCAAGTGCTGCGACCTTATCTTTTGACGAATCCATAAACCAATGGGTGTCGGACAACGAAGCGGAAGCCGTCGATCGGATAATGAATTTGGAGATAGGTGGTAAAAAATATAATGTTACATTCGAGTCGAAGTCCTACGCTTCTCTGCTAGAGGAGCAACAACAGGGCATTGGTTCTTTCGGCTACACGAACTCAACAGACGCGGCATCGGCGGCGGAGGCAATAATGAATGTTCTGGGAGACTCTTTTTCTACCAATCACTTGGCTTTTGGGCCCTTTGTCTTCATCGATGATAATTTCAAAGTGATGGAATCCATTATTAGTACGGAACTTAATACTAATAGTGACAGGTTTGTGATCGATTGGTATGGTGATGCGAAAAGAGATGTCCAGATGGACCTGCTGGAGCGAAGCGGAGTCAGACAGCAAATGACACGGGGCGCTGAACGGACGATCTCAGAGCTGGCGGTGTTCGAGGAGGCGGAGCTAGGAGGAGGTGGAGGAGGTGTAGCCTCAACTCCCGAACCATCTCTAATTTTTGGTTTTATCACACTAGGCGGTTTAATGCTAGGTAGCAAAATAAAGAACAAAAGCTAAAAAGCACCAAGAGATGGGATTTTTTCCTTCTCTTTTTTTCTCGACGATACCTGGCACTTCGGAAGTCAGAAGTTAGAAGTTAGGAGTCAGGAGTCAGGAGTTAGGAGTCAGGAGTCAGAATGGAAGAAGGAGTCAGGAGACAGGAGTCAGGAGTCAGAATGGAAGAAGGAGTCAGAATGAAAAGAGAATCTGCTAAAAGTTTTCAGGATCTGATAGTTTGGCAAAAAGCACATCAACTCGTTTTAGAGGTATACCGCTTTAGCAGCAACTTTCCCAAAACCGAAACCTACTCCTTAACTTCTCAGTTAAGACGAGCATCTGTATCAGTGCCAGGTAATATAGCAGAAGGCTTTCGGAAAAAAGGATTAGCAGACAAAATTCGATTCTTGAACATTGCACAAGGTTCCCTAGAGGAGTCGCGATATTACTTAATTTTGGCAAATGACCTTGAATATGGCGATGCTTCAGAACTTCTACTAAATTTAGAAGAAGTAAGTAAATTACTAGATTCTTATCTTGCTGCAATTGAACAACGCAGACAATCTCTTTAGTTGGGAGTCAGGAGACAGGAGACAGGAGACAGGAGAGAAGAGGAGGAAGTTTTTTGCTCGCGTCAGCTCCACGGAGTTCTATCGCGCTCTTATATAGAATCCGAATCCGGGTAATTAGTTATCGTATCACGCTAGGAGTCAGGAGTCAGGAGTCAGGAGAAAGAAAAGATTTGAATAGCATGAAATTTTAAATTAGTATTCATACTTAACATCTGTATTAAGATGAAGTAATTTTGCGATTACTGTATAACCGGATTTTATATTATCTGGACATAATATTACGCAAAGAAACCCGGTTCTTCATTCTGACTCCTGTCTCCTGACTCCTTCTTTCATTCTGACTCCTGACTCCTGTCTCCTGACTCCTTCTTCCTAAATCACACCGACAACATAATTTGCGAACCTTGAGCTGTTTTACTAACTTCAATTCGAGCTTGAAAAGCTTCTTTAAAATGAGGAATATGAGTCACTGTTAATATACAAGAAAAATCCGCAGAAATAGCATTAATAGCAGCAATTAATCTGTCACATCCCTCGGCATCTTGAGTGCCAAAACCTTCATCAATAATCAACAATCGTAAGGCAGTACCGGAACGCTGTGCTAATAATTTTGACAAAGCTAAACGAATAGCAAAATTAACTCGAAAAGCTTCACCTCCCGAATAAGTTTCATAAGGTCTGGTTCCTTTTGTATCTGCAATTAAAATATCTAATGTATCTATCCATTTAGCATTTTTCTTACTGCCTTTTGTCGCTTTTTGGGTAACGAATTGAACGTGGAGTTGATTGGCACTTAATCTTGCCAAAATTTGATTAGTTTCTGCCTCTAACTGGGGCAAAATATTCTCAATCATTAATGCTTGAATTCCCTTTTTACCAAAAGCTAAACTTAACTCCTGATAAACTCGATATTGTCGTTTAATAGTTTGTAATTCTTCTAATTGTTGACTATTCTGAGCTTGCAAATTTTCTAAATGTTGTAACTGCTGTTGTACTCTGCCTAAACTTCCTAACTGTTCGTCTAATTGCTGACGGCGCTCTTGAATTTTTCTGTCTAAATAGATAATTTTTTCATCCAGGTCTGGAGTTTGTTCTAACTGTTCATTTAAAACGGAAATCTGACTTTTAATTCCTGCTAAATCTTGCTGTCGATTTTCTATAACTGCCTTTAATTCATTTATTCTTTCGACTAACTGAGGATATTGTTTTTGAGCCTGACGTAATTTTTCAATTCTAGTTAGCCAAAATTGTGCTTTTCTCAACTCCGATCTAATATTATTATGCTCATCTATATCGTACCCAATTTCATAAATTTCTCTCTCAATAACCACAATTTGTTGTTGTACTTGAGAAGTTTGTTTTTGTTGTTCCAAATCTTGTTCCAAACTAACTATTTTCTCCTCAATTTCTGGCATCTGAGCGCGAACTTTTCCTAACTTTATCTCCGCATTTTTAATCTCCCCATACTTAATTTCTGCCCATCTTAATTTCTTTTCTTCTTCCCTCGCCAAACTATGACTCCGGTCATCATAATTAAATTGTTGAATTTGCTGCTCTAAACTGCTAATTTCAGCATATAAATTAACTGCAAAATCTCCCGTATGTAGCGATCGCTCAACTTCTGTTACTTCCTCTAATAATTCTTGCAGCAAACTTTCATCCTTCTTAATATTATCCAACTGTACCTGTAAACCACCCCGGCGCTCCCGCAACTCATCATATTTAGCCAACTCTTGGTCTATTTGTCGATATTCTGTTCTCAAAACCTGAATTTCTCGCTCGGAAAGAGTCAGTTGCTCCCGCGCCACCCACAACAAATCTCTAATTTCCTTTTGCTGAGTTTGATGTTTATCTACCACCAAATGCCAGTGATGTTCGTCCAAAGGGCGATCGCATAAAGGGCAAGGTGGATATTCTTTGACTCCTATTTTACCATTACCTTGATTTAATAATTGTAACTTTTGCTCCAACTCTACCAGTCTAGTTTCATAATCTTTTTTATTGCGAATTACACGTTCGAGAAATTGATGTCTTTCCTGACCTTTTTCTCGTACCCGTTGTTGATAAACTCGCTTATTATCCAGTTGAGCAATTTCCGCGACTACTTCCTGCAAGGTTGCCTGTAGTTGAGGTTGCTTTTGCTGTTGAGTTCGTCGTAGTTGACAGACTCTAGAATTAAGTTCTTCCAAACGTGCGCTCAAACGTGCTTGCCCCTTTTCAAGTTCGGTTTGTAATTTTTGTCGTTGTTGCACTAGGGGAGTAACTTCTACTTGTAACTTATCTAGTTTGCTTAATCTTTCTCTTGCTGCTTGTAGTTGTGCCAAGGCATTTTCAATATCAGAACGCTTATTCAGAATATGCAGGTTTTCTTGTTCCTGCTCTTTGAGAGAATTTAACTGCGCTTGATATTTTTGAATGTTGTTTTGTAGTTTTTCAAGTTGTTGCCGTTGTTTTTCCTGGAGTTGTTGACGTTGGTTGAGAGCATTTTGGTGTTTTTTGAATTTAGCAGATAAACTTTCTTCAGTAGTTTGCAAGTTTTGGAAATGACTATATCCAGCGTTAATTTCATTCTCCTGTTTCACTACTGCTAATAGTTCGTCTTGTTGCTGTTGGGTAGTTTTTAGTTCTTGTTTGAGGCGATAACATTCTTGCACAAGTTTGTCGTATTGTTGTTGTTGACCTTGCAGTAATTTTTCCCAGGTTTGGCGCTCATGTTGTTGGGTTTGGAGTTGTTTGAGTTCTTGTATTTCGGTTTCTTGTTGTTGCTGTAGTTGAGCTAAAGTTGCTTTCAGGTTAGTTTGTTGTTTGGCGATCGCTTCTTTTTGTTGGAGTTGTTTTTCGTTTGCCTCTAAATTTTGTTCTAATATTTCGACTTTTGCCTTAAACTGCCTAGCAATATCTTTAGCTTTTTCTCCCAGAGTGTCATATTGGTCTAGTTTGAGGAGAGAGGCGAGAATTTCTTTTCGTTCATTGGGGCGTTTGAGCATAAATTCATCTGCCCTACCTTGACGCAAATATGCTGAATTTACAAATGTGTCGTAGTCGAGTTTAAGATGTTCGATAATACTTTGTTGGGTTGCTCTGACACCTTTTTGAGTCAGACTTTTAAACTGGGAACCTGTATTAACTTGAAATTCTAGGGTGGGTGACTGACCGCGACGACGACCACGAATGACACGGTAGATATTACCGTGGGTGGAGAATGTAAAGTCTACCCGTACTTCTTTTTCTCCCAGACTGATAATATCGTCTTCGGTTGCAGCACGACTATTTCCCCATATCGCCCAGGCGATCGCTTCTAGTAGGGAAGATTTTCCTGCACCGTTAGGTCCGCAAATACAGGCAGTGTGCAGACCTGTGAAATCTAGAGTTACTTCGTGGTAACTGAGGAAATTTTTGAGTTGCAATTTTTGAGGAATCATTTTGCTATAGTGCTGATATTTGTCAAACTTGACGCTAATGTTTCACCGAGTTATTCTCATTTGGTTGATGTTAATTTTCCCTGTTTTTTCTGTCTTTTATCCGTTGTTTTTTAGACAACAGCTATATTAGTCTGGTTTTTTTTTACTTTATTTTTCACATTTTACATTAACACAAAAAAATGACTATTGTTCTTCTAGCTCTATCTACAAATATAAACTATTGAATTCCCAATGGTAAACTTAATCTAATTTTTTCTATATTTAGTGTGATTATTTTTTGATTTACACTATATATATAAATTTTCTGTTTGAAAAAACAATGTTACAAAACTCTACTTATAGAGAAGAGAGAATAGAGATTCATAGCAAATATTTACCAGTTTGATAAATTAGCTGGGCTTGAACTTAATATTATCAGCAATAGCCTATTTTTTGCAGTCAATTTTTAGCGAGATCTCTTAATAATCTGTGATGATATTACTGACGATCCTCATCCTTAATTGTCTCCGCAGATATGCTAAAAACTATTAAAAATTCTTGAGGAATATTTGACTGGAGATGATATAATAAAAATTTATCAAAACAGAACTTAGGCAGTAACGTTATATAGAAAACATTTGAGAGCTATATAATCACTATTGGTAAGTTTTGTAACTATCAGTTTTGATGTAAAATAAGCCTCCCAATTTAATTTCCTCTATTACCAAACCCACATTTACCGAAACATTCTGGATATTCCCACTATAATTAGTACACTTGCGTAAGTCCTGAAAAAATTATGGTAAATTTAGGAAAGCAATAGTTGAATGTGGGTAAGACTTATATTATGTTCGGTTAAATAGTTATTATAATTAAAGTTCGTAGTATAGCTCTCAGCCCGAAGTGTAGATAGGGCTGAGAGCTATACTACAGGCAAAAACTTTATTATAAGTGATTATCCGAACATGATATTATTATTATATCACAATGTTTTGTTTGAAAAATAGTATTACTCGCTCTCAAAAACTTAATTGAATACCTATGCTATAAGTCAACAAACCCTATCATGTCAACAAATACAAATGCCAAATTCATTCTGATTGTGGACGACAATTCCACCAATCTATCTGTACTCTCAGAAGCTTTGAGTGGTGCAGGGTTTCGTTTTCGAGTAGCAATGGATGGAGAAAGTGCTTTAACCCTAGTGGAGCGGAATCACCCCGAACTGATTTTACTTGATGTGCAAATGCCAGGAATAGACGGTTTTGAAACTTGTCGCCGTCTGAAAGAAAACCCTGCTACTAAATCCATTCCCATCATTTTTACAACAGCTCTTGCTGATATAGAAAGTAAAGCCAAAGGATTTGCCCTTGGTGCAGTTGATTATATTCCCAAACCATTTGACCAGGCTGAAGTGATAGCAAGAGTCAAGGTACATCTGCAACTAAAGCACCTGACAGAATCTCTTGAAGAACAGGTGCGCGATCGCACCACTGCCTTGCAGAAAGCTCAAGTGCAACTGGTGCAGCAAGAAAAACTCTCTAGTCTTGGTGAAATGATCGCTGGAATTGGCCATGAACTTAATAATCCAATTAACTTTATTGTCAGTAATATTGAGCCACTGCAAGAGCATATAACTGGAATAAGTGAGATTCTACATTTGTATCAGCAGGAATATGCTAGACCTTCACCCAAATTAAAGGACGCCATTGAGGATTTAGACTTGGAATTTGTGCTAAAAGATATGGCAAAGATTTTAGAATCCTTGACATTAGGTGCTGAAATGATCGAAAAGATATCAACCTCACTACGAACATTTTCTCGTTCGGATAGTGAAACTAAATCTCTGGCAAATTTGCATGAATGTCTAGATAGCACCCTAATGATTTTGCAACATCGTCTCAAAGGTCAAGGCGATCGCCCCCAAATCCAAGTCTTCAGAGCTTATGGTTCATTACCCTCAGTGCTGTGTTATCCAGGACAAATGAATCAGGTATTTATGAATATTCTAGCAAATGCCATTGATGCTCTAGATGAAGCAATAGTTCAGGGAAAAATGCAGGAGCGAGTTCCCCAAATTAAGATTACAACTAAAATAACCTCTGAAGAACGAATCGTTATCCAAATCGCAGATAACGGAACTGGTATTCCCGAATCCATTCAAGAGCGATTGTTTGAACCGATGTTTACAACTAAACCTGTTAGTAAGGGTACAGGGTTAGGGTTAGCGATCGCTCATCAAATTGTTGTGGAAAAACACAATGGCACACTCAGTATTAATTCCCAACTTGGAGAAGGTACAGTATTTGTGATTGAAATTCCAGTTGAGAATATTTAAAAGCCTTTCCCTCTTGCGCGTCTTAAACCATATCTTAAAAGAGGGAAAATCAGACCTATTTCCCCTTAAATAATTTATGAATTTCATACCTAAAATTAGCAACGCCGTTAAAAATCTTTAGAAATCTCCAAAAAACCAAAATCCAATCAATTACTTCTCCCTATTCCCTTTTATAAAATGAATTTTGCTTGAATACTTATGGTTAACATCTCAAAGTCACAATCTGAGTCAAGCTATACTCCTGAGAAAAAAAGAAAGTCATCCTTATTTTTAGTAATACTCATTCCCTTTTTTCTACAGATTTCAACAGCCGTTGGTTTGACAGGTTGGTTGTCAATTCGTAATGGACAAAAAGCAGTAAACGATCTGGCTAGTCAACTGAGACAGACAACAGCAACTAAAATTGAGCAATACTTAAAAAATTATCTAGAAACACCCCATCTCCTGAATCAAATTAATATTCAGGCAGTCAAACTACAACAATTTGATATTCTGGATGCAGAGATTAGACAGCGCCAATTCTGGGAACAGCTCAACTTGTTTTCTGGGATTGAAAGTATTGCCTTTGGCAGTACCAATGGAGATTTTACAGCAGTCCAATACACCCCTGATAAATCAGAGATTACTCTGATAGCATCAAATGTATCAACGGAAAACAGAATGACAATCTATGGAATAGATGAAATCGGCAATCGAACAGATCTCATCAAAGTTAAATCAGAATTCGACCCACGAACCCGTCCTTGGTATCAAAGTGCAATTCAACAGAATACTGAGTACTGGAGTCCAATTTTCACCTTCTTGAGCTATCCCCAACTCCTCGTTTTACCTGCAAGCACTCCTGTATATAATAGGGATGGCGATCTGTTAGGAGTTTTAGACAGCCGTCTCTATCTATCAGGGATTAATAAATTTCTAGCTAACTTAGAAATTGGCAAGACAGGCAAGATTTTTATCATGGAGCGGGATGGTAGTCTGGTTGCAACTTCTACCCCCGAACCTGTTACGATGCAAACTGAAACAGGTGCAAAACGGGTGAAGGCAGAAGTAGCAGAGAATGAGCTGATTCGTCTTACAGCAAAGACACTAGCAGAGCGTTATAATAATTTGGCAGCAATGGAGAATATAAAACAACTCGACTTTCAACTAAATGGGGAACGTCAGTTTGTCGAAGTTTTACCATACAGTGATGAAAAAGGGTTAGATTGGCTGGTTGTGATTGCTGTTCCAGAATCAGATTTTATGGAACAAATTAATACTAATACTCGGATTACGATTCTTATGTGTCTAGGGGCATTAACTCTGGCAACAGCGATCAGTATTTTAACAACTAGATGGGTGACTCAACCTATTATTCGCTTGAACCAGGCCGCGAAAAATATTGCTACAGGAAAATGGGAGAGCACTATTGATATTCATCGCCAAGATGAAGTAGGTGAACTAGCTGAGTCGTTTAACTATATGGGGAAGCAGTTACAAACAGCTTTTGAAAATCTGGAACACAAGGTTGAAGAGCGAACAGCGGCTTTAGCTGAATCAAATCAACAACTAGAAAAAGCTAAAGAGCAGGCAGAAATTGCCAACCAAGCTAAGAGCGAATTTCTCGCCAATATGAGCCATGAATTACGAACTCCCCTCAACGGTATACTTGGTTATGCTCAAATTATGCAACGTTCTCAAAACTTCAGTGAGAAGGAACACAATGGTATTGGTATCATCCAACAGTGTGGTTCTCACCTGCTAAACTTAATCAATGACGTTCTCGATCTTTCCAAAATTGAAGCTCGCAAGCTTGAACTCCTCTTCACCGAGTTCCATTTTCCTTCTTTCGTTCAGGGGATTGCCGAAATCTGTCGTATCCACGCTCAACAAAAAGATATAGATTTTTACTACACACCCGGTGAGAATTTACCTATAGGTATTCGTGCTGATGAAAGGCGACTCCAGCAAGTATTGATAAATCTCCTGGGAAATGCAGTTAAGTTTACTGATACTGGTAGTGTCACTTTTTGTGCTGTCACACTAAAAGTGACACAAGATTCTACCCAATATAGTCTACACTTTGAAGTCAAAGATACAGGAGTAGGCATGACTACAGAGCAACAAGCAAAAATTTTCTTGCCATTTGAACAGATTGGCGATCGCCAAAAACAGTTAGAAGGGACAGGTTTGGGGTTAGCTATTAGCCAGAAAATTGTTCAACTGATGGATAGTCAAATAAAAGTTAGCAGTATAGCAGGTAAGGGTAGTACCTTCTGGTTTGATGTGGAAGTAGCAGAAGCTAAAGAATGGGGAACAACTTCAAAAACTCTCAATCAGGGAACTATTGTAGGTTATCAAGGTAGAAAACGCCGTGTCTTAGTAGTTGATGACCGTTGGCAAAATCGGTCAGTGGTGATGAATTTCCTAGAAATGCTAGGTTTTGAAATGACTGAAGCAGAAAATGGAAAGGAAGCTTGGGAGAAAATGATAGCATTGCCCCCAGATGTAGTCATCACTGACATAATGATGCCAATAATGAATGGCTATGAATTACTTGAGCGCATCCGTAGCTCGGAAAATTTAAAAGATGTGGTAATAATCGCTTCTTCTGCTAGTGTATTTGAGAGCGACCAACAAGATGCTCTTAATACAGGAGCAAATGTATTTCTGCCCAAACCTATACAAACTAAGGAATTACTAAAAATCTTGCAGCAATATCTGAACTTAGAGTGGGTTTATGAGAAACAGGCAAAGGTATCAGTTGAAGTGGCTCAGGTAGTCGAGACTGATACGGTTATTCCTCCTAGTCAAGAAGTATTGCAAGAATTACTTACCCTAGTTGAGGATGGCGATATTCAAAGCGTTGTAGAAACTGTCGAAGAACTCCAGAAATCACAAGGAACTTCTACTACTTTTACTCAAGAGATTTTGCAACTAGCGAACAGTTTCCAACTTCAACGATTACAAACGTTCATCGAATACTATCTTGATTCAAATTAAAATTCTTTTTAATTTACAAAGGTAATTTTAAATAATTAATAATTACCTCTTATTAAAAACAATAGCTTATTAAAAACAATAGGATTGCTTAAAAAGATTTTTTTTCTTTTTTTCTCCCTGTAGGGCAACAAGGGCAACAGCCCGTAGCGAAGCAAAAAAGAGGCTTTAAACCTTAAGAGACTGTTTGTAAAAAAAAGCTAAAGATGGCCATGAAGAAGTATTTAAG
>NZ_JBNHEP010000079.1:0-3187 GCF_050015995.1 Dapis brunnea BLCC-M229
TTTCCTGTACGGGGGTTTGTGGCACTACAGGTTGTGGCAGTACTGTTTCCTGTACTGGGGTTTGTGGCACTACAGGTTGTGGCACTACTGTTTCCTGTACTGGGGCTTGTGGCACTACAGGTTGTGGTACTACTGTTTCCTGTACTGGGGCTTGTGGTACTACAGGTTGTGGCACTACTGTTTCCTGTACTGGGGCTTGTGGTACTACAGGTTGTGGTACTACTGTTTCCTGTACTGGTGTAGTTGGTGACTCTGTAGGTTGTGGTTGGCTATTTGTTTGTTGTTTTTCTTCCATATATCCTCAACTCAAGGAATTTTAGTCAGTCTATACTTAATACTTATATTTTAGATTTACTCATCTCCTCGATCCGGTCTCTTGGATTTTAGGGGATTTTGTCAGAAATTTTCCAGTAAATAATATATATAAATATTTTTCCTGTTCGTATTTAATAGATTAGATGCATTTATGTGCATCAAATTATAATTTTGCAGCAAAAACTAATCTAAAATCTAAAAATTTTAGTTAAATTCAGATTAAAATTAATCCAGGTGGTGAGCTGCTCTAAATTTTTTGCTACTGTTAAGGATATCGTCAAAATAGGGTGATACCCGGATAACCTGCAGAATTTTTTTGAACTTTTCTTAACTGATAATATAGCTTTAAGCATTTCCGTGCCGGAATGCGGAGCAAACAGCATTTAGTTACCTTCTTGATCGAATAACTCCATTATCAGCTCTAGTCGAAACTATTGGTCGTAAAGGATTTCATTTTTTTTAATGTCCTAACACTTTTTTGTAGTGCTATAGATAAATATTGTCACCTTACCTTAATAATTCAATAATTCAAGTCAGATTGACAATAAACAGAAATTATGATATACAAATCGAAATTAATTGAAATACTTACAGGCAAAAATCGCGGTTTACTAGCAAGTAAAAACGATCAAAAAGAAATTTTGGCAGCGATCGCTCAGTTAGAAGATTATAATCCTAACCTCCGCCCCTTGGAAGCAAAAGAACTATTAAATGGTAATTGGAGGTTACTTTATACTACCAGCCAAGAATTACTACGCATTGACAATTTTCCTTTCCTGAAACTAGGTGATATTTATCAATGTATCAGAGTTGAAGATACAGCAATATATAATATTGCAGAAGTATATGGTTTACCATTTTTAGAGGGAATTGTAAGTGTTGTTGCTCAGTTTGAAGTTGTTTCAGAAAAACGAGTGAATGTTAAATTTAATCGTTCAATTTTGGGTTTACAAAGTTTAATTGGTTATCAATCACCTAACAAATTAATTGCCGAAATAGAATCAGGAAAAAAATTTACCGCTGTTGATTTTGATATCCAAAATCGTGAACAACAGGGATGGTTAGATATTACATACTTAGATGAAGATTTACGAATTGGAAGAGGCAATAAAGGAAGTGTATTTGTACTAATAAAAGTTTAAGATAATGCCCTAACTAATTTTTGGTATGGGATGAGTAATACCAATTAGAAAAAAGTTGCCTATGGTAGAGGGTTTGTTCAATAATTAATAATTAATAATTAATAATTAATAATTACCCCTCCTTGAAAACGGATAGGATTGACTAATCATGAAAATTTTTATTTATTATCCCCTTAAAAGGGGAGGCTTTAAACCAAAATTTTTCGGTAACCAAACCCTTACCAATGGATAATGGATAATTGATAATTGATAATTAACCAATCCGGTTTCAAGCCTTCTGTTTCAAGAGAAAACAAGCTTAGGAGATTTCCTTATATTCAATTCCGTTACGGTTTTAACCAAAGGTAATTAGAGTTTGCTAAAAAAGTCTTATGAGTGAGGATATAACTCAGAACTCAGAACTCAGGAGATAATTGATAATTGATAATTAATCAATCTGGTTTCAAGCCTTATATTTCAATGGATAGCTTACCTTACAAGGGTATATTTTTTAGAATTATGCCTTTGGGTGTGGGGAATGTGGGGAGAGGGGGAAGTGTGGGGAGAATTTTTGAACCATTTTTCTTATAAAAAAGCACGCTGGAAGTTGAGATTTTATACTGAATAAAATGATTACTCATACCACTTAAAAAAAAGAATGCTACAAAAACGTGTATCTCAATCAAATATGCTGAAAAATAGCTACTCCAATTCATTTTAGATAGTTATTTCTATCGTTTTTCCATTTTTTTGAAAATTTACTCATTATTCCTTCTTTCTTATTTCTAGGATTTGTAACAAACACTTATGAAATTAGTATCAGCCCTTTGTTAAAAACATACACTTGTAAGTTTTCCCTATTCTTCTACTCAAGAAAGTGTAGAAAAGTTTTTGAGAAATAGTATTATAGATGTTGGAGTAAGTTTTCCATAACAACAACAAAGCCTTTTCGTTAATCCCCAATTTTTTTGCTATTAGACAGTTAGTTTTCTGAAGTTACCACTAATTATTTTTTCCAAAAGTGTATCGAAGCTTAATTAGAAATCTTCTATAAGAGAACTTAAGCGCTGCAACAAGGGATCTGATTCTGTTTTTGATTCTTCAACAGATAAATCTGCTTCTGCTTCTGTGGGTTTAGTAGTAGTTAATTCTTGCTCCTGAGTAGGCTTAACAATAGGTAGTTCTATTTTATTAATAGCTGCTTCAATTTTTGGCAATTCTGTCTTGAAAGCCTGCAAAGCTTCAAGGAACTTAGCATCAAAATTAAATTGCATTTGAGCCAATTGTTGATTCATTTGACTCAAGTGTTTTTTCAGGTCATTTAATTGACTTACCTGATTAGGTTCATTCAATTCACTAGAAGCAATTTTTTTTTCCAACTCAGAAAAATGTTGGGTAAGCTTTTCATAAATTCTGTGTTCAAGACGTTGCAAATTTGACGCAGATTGAGCTAATTCTGTAGACGAAGATACATACAAAAATTGCCATAGAGCTTGCTTACAGAGATTACTAAAAGTTTGGTATTTTTGGGTATTCAACTCTTTTTCAATAGCTGCTAACAACTGCTTATCTGCTGCCTCTTCGGTAAAAAAGACTTCTTTTTTCTGATTTTTTTCCCACAACATCGGGTAATATTTTAATTAACTTAGACAAAGCACAAGATCAAGTATTCTGTTCAATAATTAATAATTACCGAATAATTAATAATTAAATAATTAAATAATTAAACAGTTTAGGTTAAAAGCCTCCCC
>NZ_JBNHEP010000080.1:0-55352 GCF_050015995.1 Dapis brunnea BLCC-M229
GTTTCAGTGGGTATTTGCAAATGTTGTGGGCGGGGCTGTGGGCGGGGCTGTGGGCAATGCTGTGAGCGGGGCTGTGTTCGGGGCTGTGGGCGGGGCTGTGGGCTTGACTGTGATCATGGCTGTGAGCGGGGCTGTGGGCGGGGCTGTGGGCGGGGCTGTGGGCGGGGCTGTAATCGGGGCTGTGATCGGGTCTGTGTTCGGGGATGTGATCGCGGTTGTAATCGGGGCTGTAATCGGGGCTGTAATCGGGATTGTCATCGGGGATGTGAGCGGGGTTTTGATCGTGGTCGCGATCCGAGTTTGATCGTGATCGTGATCGTAGTCGTGATCGGAATTGCGATCAGATTAGTGACTGTGTTCGGGGCTGTGTTCGGGGCTGTGTTCGGTGCTGTGATCGGGGCTGTTATGGGATTAGCGCAGTGGTTGGTGCTTAGAAAACAATTTTCCCAGACTGGGTTGTGGATACTGGTAACTGTTGTGTTCGGGGCTGTGTTCGGGGCTGTGGGCGCGGCTGTGGGCGCGGCTGTGGGCGCGGCTGTGAGCGGGGCTGTGAGCGTAGCTGTGGGCGGGGTTGCTATGGGATTAGTCCAGTGGTTGGTGCTCAGAAAACGACTTTCCCAGGCTGGCTGGTGGATACTGGCAAATGTTGTGGGCGTGGCTGTGTTCGGGGCTGTGGGCGTGGCTGTGTACGCTCCTTTGAGCAATGCTGTGAGCGAGGCTGTGGGCGGGGCTGTGTTGGGGGCTGTGTTCGGGGCTATATATGGAGCAATTACCGGAGCTGCCTTGGTTTGGATGCTGCGACAATCCGGCACTGCTGCCATACACAATCAAAAGTAAAAAGGAAGGGCTGATTCTTGTCTCCTTTAGTCAGTTATCATATCAAATCCGGATGATTAGTTATTGTAGTCATTGCGACTGGAACGGAGTGGAAGGAAGCAATCTGAGGGGTGGCGCGAGATTGCTTCCCTTTGGTCGCTGCAGACGACTCCATAGCGGATTCTATATTAGTTATCAGTTTTTGATAACCCATTTATCTCTCATATAATTACTGTAAAGTCATTGCGACTGGAAAGGAGTGTAATATCATGTCCGGTAGAACAGCTCGTAGTAGGGCTTGAGCAAAAAGATAGATATTTCATGGGCTAGAGCAATACTACAAACAAAAACTTCATTATAACTAATTATCCCATAGCGGAGGTACCGCCAGAGGGGGCACATGATATAAGGAAGCAATCTCTAAAATCCTGAGATTGCTTCGCTACCGTCGCAATGACAAGTATTCAAGCGAGTTTTATATATTGGTGGGTAAAGATATCAATATTCAGGTAGGGGCGGGTTCTCCAACAATTAATGATATCAAGCTGAGATGAGATGAACCCGCCCCTTATGCAATGGTGCGTTACGACAGATTGTTAAATGCCTTTCACAGTCATCATTAATAGCTGTCTAACGCACCCTACTGGACCGTTTCAACTGGTTAAGCTCATTAATTTATAGCGGTTTTCACAAAGGTAGACTACAAAACTTCTTCCTTCTTCCTTCTTCCTTCTTCCTTCTTCCTTTAAACCCAAATCTCTGTACTCTATATTAATGAAAACTGCTATAATGCGGAACCCGCCCCTACGCTTTGCAACATTTTAGGTGTGTCACACCACTACAAGACACATATTTAATGGTGCGTTATGACAGATTGTTATATCATGTTCGGTTGAATACTTACTAATTAGGCTCTTCTGTTGGGCTTTAGCCCTAGATAAACATTTAGTGGGCTAAAGCCCAACTACAAACTAATACTTTTTTATCACTGATTATCCGCAATTCGTAGCTCCCCGGAGGGGGCACATAATATTAAATGCCTTTTACAGTAATCATTGTAGCTTTCTAACGCACCCTACTGGACTACCCTGGGAGCAAAAATTCAAGATAGCAGTTATTGTACATTTAACTTGCAAATTATCAAGAGAATAAACCTTGATTGACAGTATTTTTTTAAATATTTATCTAGCAATAAGGATGTTTTGAAAGTAAAAATAACCTTAATTTCTAATCAATTTAATGTAATTTTGTGTTTAAAATTATATATAAAACCTTTATTTGTGTCAATAGTTATATGAGCTTTATTTTAAATTAACAATTGGTAACAGTTGATACTAAAACCCTTGAAAAAATTGTGATATTTTAAAATCAAGGTCGGAAAATAACGACCATTAATGGCTAAAAAAACCATTATATTAGTAATAGCAATTACTCAGTTGAAAGGGGGAAATAACTATGAGTTTAAACCAGGAAAAACATCAATCTCCTCATCATGTTGTCATTGTTGGAGGTGGATTTGCAGGACTAGAAGCTGCCAAGCAGCTTGGGAAAGCACCTGTAAAAGTAACCTTGGTTGACAAAAGAAATTTCCATCTATTTCAGCCATTACTTTATCAGGTAGCTACAGGTAGTCTTTCCCCTGGAGATATTGCTTCTCCTCTTCGCGGTGTAGTTGCCGAACAGAAAAATACCCATGTTATTATGGGAGAAGTCGTGGATGTCGATCCCGAACAGAAAAAACTCATTTTACGCGATCAAGAATTAGATTACGATACATTAGTTCTAGCTACTGGTGTTAGCCATAACTATTTCGGAAATGATTGGTCAGAAAAAGCTCCCGGACTAAAAACAGTAGAAGACGCATTAGAAATGCGTCGGAGAATATTCGCCTCCTTTGAAGCTGCAGAAAAAGAACCAGACTCAGAAAAACGGAAAGCACTTTTAACCTTTGCGATCGTCGGTGCTGGTCCAACAGGTGTTGAATTAGCAGGTGCTTTAGCAGAATTAGCTCACACTAAATTAAAAGAAGAATACCGTTCCATTAATACTACCGAAGCTCAAATTCATCTGATCCAAAGTGGAGAAAGAATTTTACCTTCTTTCAAACCTGCTTTGTCAGAGAAAGCAAGAATAGAACTGGAGAAGTTGGGCGTCACAGTGATGACCAAAACACGGGTGACTAATATCGAAAACGATATAGTTACTGTTCGTTCTGGAGAAACAACAAAAGACATTCCAGCTCATACCATATTGTGGGGAGCAGGAGTGAAAGCATCAGCAGTATCTGAAGCAATATCTAATCGCACAGGTGCTGAATTAGACCGTGCAGGTCGTGTTTTTGTCAATGAAGACCTGACAATACCTGGTTATCCTGACATTTTTGTGATTGGAGACTTAGCTAACTTCTCCCATCAAGGAGACTCCCCAGTACCTGGAGTTGCTCCAGCAGCAATGCAGGAAGGAGTTTATGTCGCGAAGCTAATTAGAAAGCGGTTGAAAGGTCAGACCTTAAAACCATTCCACTATATTGATTATGGTAGTTTGGCTGTTATTGGTCGTCACCAAGCAGTTGTACAGTATAAAGCCATTCGTTTCTCTGGACCTCTAGCTTGGTTTTCTTGGTTATTTATTCATATCTACTATATGATTGAATTTGATAACCAACTAATTGTTATGATTCAGTGGGCATGGAGCTACTTTACTGGTCAAGGTGGCGCTCGCCTAATTACTGAAAAAGCAATAAAAACACCTACATACGAAGAATGCCAAGCTCGCTATACTCCATTAGTGACAAGTGAATCATCTGTTGAAGCTTAATTAACAACTCGATCTAACTAACTGAGCGATCGCTATTCTCCTCATATAGGAAAGTGGCGATCGCTTTTGATATTATTAGATTATTTTTGAGCTATGTACTGAGCATGATTGGAGACTAATAGCATTAGGAATAATGCCAGACTATGTACATTTATTTTTAGAAGTTGACCCAACTTTTGCTCCGTCGGTAATAATTAAGCGCATCAAAGGAAGAGCTTCACATCATTTTATGTTAAACTTTGTCCAATTATTTTAATACTGTTGATAGCCCTTTGGACTCCTAGTTTTTTTTGTGCAACAACAGGAAATGCTTCAATGGAGACTGTCAGGAAGTACATTGAAAGCCAAACCGGAAAGTAACTCCGCTTTATTACCCGCGTGTCGTTATTCATCCAGCCCTTAAAACGAGCTGTCTAATACCAATTTCATCAACTTAGGCTACACTAATTGTCTTACTGAAATGTGAAATAATTTCCTGAAATTACCGTAGCGTAAAAGTTTTAAGTCTACAACATCTTAATGCATGACTTTTGACTTTTGACTTCCGTGAAACGGTATAACTTCCTCCCGTCATTTTTTAGGTTTGCTCAAAATCCTTACTTTTTGAGCTATTGATAGCCAAAAGGTGGCACTTTTAGATCCCACGCACGCGGCAAGTAACTTTATTTATCAATATAAAACTGAACTTTACCTTACCAAAACTGAATAAAACTGAATAAAACTGAATAAAACTTGTGTATATTACTTAGTTATAAATTAATTAAAAATTAATTTATAACTACTAAATAATCTATGTATATCAGGCATAGACTTCATTAGAAGCAGATTTGTTTTTTGGTATATCTAATTTTCTTGTCCCAATTTACCTCAAAAGAGTTCAGTTTTGGCTATGTGAAAAACTCATTACCAAAACTGAACTTTTCTGTATTGTGTGTTCCGAGAATTTGAGTAATAGTCATATTAAGAAGGGAAAGAGAACAATCTCTTTAAACAAAAACAACAAAAACACCCATTATGGAGGATAGAACTATGACGAATAACGAAGTATGGACATGGGATGATATCCGCTTATACGATATGTCGGTTCCAGCCTTGAATGACATCGGCACTAAGAATATTTCAGGGTATTTCAATAATAACTTCCAAGCACAATATTTTTTTGACAGTAACATCCAAGGAAACGACACGATTTTCGCAGGAGCTGATGGCTTTAGTTACCACAGTAAGATTATTGGCTCAGATACTAATGATACTATTGATGGTAATGGTAATCAATTTTCTCTTGGATTTGCTGAAGTCAATAGATATGCCAATTCATATAGGGATCAAGGCATCGAAATAAAAATAACACAATTAAATGATGATATTTCTGGTGGAGGGGGTGATGATGTAATCAGAGGTCATAAAGGAGATGATAGCCTCAAAGGAAATGTTGGCAACGATGAGATCTGGGGCCATGAGGGAAATGACAGTCTAGTTGGTGGTGCGGGCGATGATATATTCTTTGGTGGAGTTGGAAGTGACATTATCAAAGGAGATGATGGTTTAGACACTTCTTTCTACATACACTCTAGCGCTGGCATTACAGTTGATTTAACCAATAAACCAGAGGATAGCTATGTTGAAGTCGCCGACGATGGATTCGGTGGCAAAGATAGGCTATACAGCATTGAGAACATCGTAGGTAGTGACTATGATGATAAGATCGCAGGAGACAATAACCCCAACGTTTTAGCTAGTGCAAAAGGGGACGATCTTCTCACAGGTAATGGAGGTGGAGATACTTTCATCCTCTCGAATGGAAAAAATACAATTACAGACTTCAATCCTTCTGAGGATAAGATTCAGATTGATGTTGAAGCATATTACAATAACAATCAATCTGTAGACTTTGATGCAACTCATTCTGATACTGATAATACCCTTACTATCTCTGTAGCTGGTCAACAGGCTGCGATTCTAGAAAATATCTCTAGTTCTCAAGTGGCAGATGCCTTACAAAAAATTGAGTTTATTGGACAAGAAAACAACACAATTGATTCTGATACTGATAATACCAATATCTCTTTTAAAGCTCAACTGGCTGCGATGCACGAAAATATCTTTTCTTTTGAAGAAAATATCTCTAGTTCTCCAGTGGTAGATACCTTACCAATAATTGAGTTTATTCGAGAAGGAGAAGAAGAAAATACAATTGTCATCGCAAACAACACAATTGTTATCGGTGATGATGACAGTAACACTGGTCTCGGTGCCTCGTCTTCTAGTCAGTATATCTATGGTGGTGGCAGCGCAGATAGTCTCAGAGCTTTGAGTGGTAAGGATGTGTTACTAGGAGGAGATGGTGACGATTTCCTCGGTGGCTCTTACAAAGGTGACATCTTGATTGGTGGTACTGGTGCTGATACCTTTGCTCTCTATAGTTTTGGAGGATGGGGTGCTGGTAACGGCGGACTAGTAAGGAATACTACTCCCGATAGCATCATGGACTTTACTGCTGCTGAAGGGGATAAGATTAATATCTTGAAAAGTCATTTTGCTCCTGAAGGTCTTGGCAGTCTCTCAGATCTTTCCTTTGAAAATAACGAATTGTCCGTGAATGCTACAGTAATTGCTATGCTCCAAAATCAATCTGGCTTTGATCTTAACACTCATGTTGAGCTGTACTAACTAAAACTTTATATTAGTCAGAATTATGAAGCTTGATAGCAGGTGAATCTAGTTGTTAGATTCATCTGCTTTGGAGTGCAGCAATATAGCGCTACGGGCAAAGCAAAAGTCACTTTTTAGTATCTTGGCTGTGATGTGGGAGATGGGAAGTTCTATAAATATTTGACAATAGCGCTCGTGAAGTCAACATTTTTTTATACCTAATTAAGCGCTCTGCTTTGTTGAATAGGCGGGAAGTAGGGGCGGGTTCAGCCAAAAACATTGACAAAAGCACAGAAATTAAATAAACCCGCCCCGAAATTGGTGCAGGTAATACCAATTACCAAAAGTAATGCTATACTTAGGGAATACTTCAATTATTAAGTAATTAATACAGGCCAAACACCTTTTTGCTAATTTGAGGTAATTTAAAGTTAATTATTCTTGTGTTTAATTATGCTGTACAGACGTTGAATGCAACCTCCCTCCCCCTACTCTCCTACTCAAGTAAATATAGAAAAGTTTTTGATAAACGGTATAACAATAATAGGGCGGGTTTAGCTAAATCTTTGATATCAGCAGGATGTTATCCTCAAAACCCGCCCCTACACGCTGGTTAAATCAACCCGCCCCGAAATAGATTTCAGTCACCATGGCGCTATCTATCTATCATAGCTGCGTTAGCGATTCCGTCTAGACATACTGGGCCAGTATTGTCTTAATCTCATTGGTTTTGAGCTTTTTTGCTAGTGCCAACAGCGGTGACACAAATGCTTCATATTCCGCTGCCTTTGCCATTAACCCTTCCAACTCTCGCCGAACTCGACGAAAGTCTCCTGCTTCCGCAGCTTCATACACTGCTCGCAATTGTTCTCGGGGTGGTATTGTTATCCCTACCTCTGCCTCAGAAGTGCTTCCATCAAGCATCTCATCCTCAGCATATTCCCACTCCAACTCTAGCTCCTCCGCTAAAAGCTTGAACAGTTTTTCAGCATTAATGGGTTTGGGCAGGAAGGCATTCGCTCCAGCCTTCAAGGCCATTTCTTGGTCTGGCTTCGACACATAAGCAGAAGAGACAATAATTTTTTGAGGTTGCAGCTTGGGAGACTGCTGTACCTGCCGTAGTAGCTCAAACCCATCCATCACTGGCATAGCTAAATCAGTTATCGCTAAATCAAAAGACTGTTGCTGTAGCTTTTCCAATGCTTGTTGACCATCCTCCGCTTCCACCATTTCAAAGCCAATAGGAGCCAACAAATTTACTAAAACGCTGCGATTTTCCCAACGATCATCTACCAACAACAACCGCCGTCGTCTTCCAGTATAGCCAACAATGGTGTGGTTATGTAGGTTGCTTGGGGGCATCTCCCATTCAGTGGCTAAGGGCACGACGATCTCAAAGCTAAATTGACTGCCTTTACCAACTTCACTTTCTACTTCAATGTCTGACCCCATCAATTGCACAATCTGATGACTAATAGCCAAACCTAACCCTGTGCCTTCCGATTGCTTTCGGCGATCGCCTACTTGCATAAAAGCCTCAAACAGCCGTTTCAGATTTGCTGAGGCAATGCCCACTCCAGTGTCCCTCACCATAAATCCCAAGCAACGACAATCTGAATTGGGGGCAGCAGCAGCCCATACTTGCAAGGTGACAGTCCCGTGGCCAGTAAATTTAATGGCATTGCCTAACAAGTTGAATAATACCTGTCGCAGTCTCTGTTCATCCACTTCCACTCCCTCGGGTAATCCTGATTCTACCTGATAGACAAACTCCAAACCTTTTTGAGCAGCACGGACTCGGCAGGCTTCCACGACCCCCTGTAAACAGGAGGCTAGATGAACTGATTTGGGAATCAGATCAAGCTTGCCAGCTTCAATCTTGGCTAAATCCAAGATGTCATTAATCATGCCCAGCAAATGGTTGCCACATTTGTGCATAATTTGGACTTGCTCTTTTTCTTTTTCAGGTAAAGCTGGGGAGCGTTTCAATATCTGGGCATAGCCGAGAATGCCATTGAGGGGAGTGCGTAATTCGTGACTCATATTGGCAAGGAATTCGCTCTTAGCTTGGTTAGCTACTTCTGCTTTTTCTTTGGCACATCTAAGCTCGACCGTTCGCTCTTCTAGTTCGGCTGTTCGTTCTTGTACTCGTTGTTCCAGCAATTCGATAGACTCCTTAAGTTGGTGAGTCATGGTATTAAAAGTACGAGCCAATTCGCCAATTTCATTGCCGTATGCGATGTCTGCACGAGCGTTTAAATTACCATCGACAACTTGCCTAGCAATCCCTGTCAAACTGCCAATGGGAGAAGAAATAACATTTGCCATGCCAAATCCCACGCCAATTGCTACAATTGTCGTCCCAAAAGCAAGGAGGAGGTTATTTCGGGTTTGAATCTTGATGGGTTGCAGAAAAACAGATTTCGGTCGCAAATAAGCGACCTTCCAAGATATGGTTTGGCTAGGTTGTAGTGCTCCAGCATATTCTATTTTCTTTTCTTCAGAAAGAATAATATCAAAGTAGGGGCGATCGCGATTAAAATTCGCAGCAAATTCATCAAATTTGGTAAGTTTAGTTGCGTTATCGGTAGGGATGGAAGCGGGCAACCGATAAATTGCCTGTAACTCCTGAATAGTTTCGGCTTCTGGAGGAGCGATAAATTGGAAGAGAAGTTTTTCAGGTAGGTTGCCATCATCTCCACATCCTTGTGCCAAGCGTAAATTTCGATCATCCAGCAGAATGGGAAAGGAAAAAGAACCTGCTAAATTATTATTTTCCAAGGCTATATATTGGAGTTTGGCTGCGCTGTACTGACTGCGTAACACTCCGACTACTCTTCCCGTTGTGCGATCGCGGATTGACTGACTGAAATACAAGTAAGGCTTGCCATCAAGTTCAGAAAATTCTACGTTGGATACAAAAGGTTCTCCTGTTGCTAGAGTAACTTGGAAATAGTCGCGCTCTGACTCATCTTGTCCAATCTGAGGAAAGTGGGTATCAAGCAGATTCTGCCCATTGGTATCCAGAAGAGCCGAAGACACTAAAAATATTTTATCTTTGGCAATCAAGGTATTTAGCGTGTTGAGTGCTCCATCTTTCAGGCCAGGAGAAGTGTTTGGTGCAGCTTTTAAATAGGAGGCAAGGGTTTCTTGTTGCGCTTCGGTAACAATTGCCATTAAATTGGCACGGATGAACGCATCAATGGTTGCGACAGTTTGAGAAGCGGCAGCATTGAGGGATTGATTAGCCGATTTCATCAAAGCCGTTTGCGTCGTTTGTTGATTCCACCAAACAAAGCCTGCAAGAGGAGTCAGAGAAATGAAGCAAAATACACCTAACAATTGATAGCGCAAGCTGTAATGCTTGAAGAAGTATTTTAGAGGACGAATATTTCTACGGATAAGTTTCATTGTTTAAATTATAGAAGCCATTTGGTATCTTGGCAAGGGCTACGGGCGCGGGAGAATTCAGAATTCAGGATATCGAATGTGGGAATTGGGAGTTGAGAATTCAGAATTTGAAAATTAGGAGGATGTTTAAGAAGCCATTTGGTATCTTGGCAAGGGGTACAGGTGCGTGAGAATTCAGAATTCAGAATTCAGGAGCAGCTCGAAATAGAATAGGGGAAAAAGATGGAAAAATACTCCCACTCTCCCCACCTCCCCATCTTCCCACACTCCCCTCTCTTCCCACACTCTTCTATATAGTCTCTGCTGCTTGGGTGGCGGCTTGCGCCATGTTGTCCAAAGTAGTTTTAATGCTCTGTTGATTGGTCATTAATTTTCCAAGTTCCACGGGAAAGCGATTGAAACCAAGCTCGATCCAGTTAGGAAGGTGGGGTTCTACTCCCATACGATTTTCAATAGCATCTAGAGTCACATCAAAATACTTGATAACCTGGGGTTGCGCTCCAAACCCAACTCGTAATCGAGGATCGCTATAGGTACTGCGACGAACGCCGTTGGTGTTGCTCAATATTGCCACTCTGGTCATGGTGTCTGCACTTGTGAGCCATTGCAAAAATACCCATGCTGCCTCTTGTTGCTTGCTATAGTGAGATAGTAACAAGCTGCTTCCTCCACAATGGCTGATGCCAGGAACTTCTCCAAAAGCACATTCGCTGGGAGAACGCAGGGCAATTTCTTGGGGGCATGGAACAGTTGCAACTCGTCCTGACACTTGAGACATCGGCGATGCTTCAAACCATGGAAACCACTCTCCCCAAGAGATCAACATAGCTACTCGACCTTGGCGAAAGGCTTCTGCTTCCCCATACCAATCCCAGGTTAATGCTTCAGGAGGAGCATATTGTCGTTGAGCTAGTAAATATTCCATTCCCGCAATTGCCCGCTCGTCGTTAATGGCTGGCGTTCCATCCGCATGATAAAACGACCCGCCATGGGACCACAGCCAAGCGGTCATATTGCAAAGCAAGCTGTTATGCCCTGCCTTCCACTGTCCTGCTGTTCCATAAACTTGAGGGTTTTTGGCTTCGTTAATTACTTGCGCTGTTGCCAAGTAGTCTTTCATTGTTGTCGGTACGGACAACCCCAATTCTTCAAAAATATCTCGGCGGTAGAACATGATAAATATGGGGATGTCATAGGGTATTGCTACCAACTGTCCTTTATAGGAAGCCATATTAGCAACCAAAGACGGAAAAAAATCCTCAAAATTGTAGTTGGGATATTGTAGGTCATTGTTCTCTAGCAACGATTTGGGAGCGACCCCAATATTAGCAAGACGACCGACCCAATCTCGATCGCAATACATGATGTCGTAGATTCCAGTTTCTCTGGCAATGTCTTGCTCGATCCGTCCCAAAACAAGTTTGAGGGGTAATAGCTCCCATTGCACTTTGATTCCCGTTAGGGGAATAAATTCTTTTTGAACTAATTCCCAAGCCACTTGTGCACTGGGTACGTCTTCTGTAATCAATCTTAGAGTAGTGCCGGAAAATGTTTGACCTACATCTTTGAGAAAGTGGTAAGCATCGGTTCCGATGACGCTTGCTGATTCTAAACCGCGAGTCTCTTCAAGAGATAATTTAACAGATGAAGAAGAGGAAAAGCGACTACAGGCTTTGAGTGCATAAGTTGCACTCCATCCCAATGCTGCTGATGTTCCTAAACGCAATACATCTCGTCTTTTCATTGTTATATCATGTCCGGTTAAATAGTTATAAATAATTAGGGAGGAGTCAGGATACAGGAGATAGGAGTCAGGAGTTAGTAGAAAATAATCGATCGGGATACAAAAGTTTTTTCATCAGGACTTACGCAGTACAACCTATTTTCGTCATTGCGACCGACAGGGAAGCAATCTCAAATCTTAGTTTTTCGTACCTCATGCGTAAGTCCTGTTCATCACTAATTATCCGTCTACAGATACTGGGTCAGTATTGTCTAAATCTCCTTAGTTTTGAGCTTTTTTGTACGATCCTTAAATCTAGCTTTGATAATCTGAAATTTTTAACTAAAACAATATAATAATATCATGTCCAGATAATCAGTGATAAAAAAATTTTTGTTTGTAGTTGGGCTTTAGCCCCAATACACATATTTCATGGGCTAAAGCCCAACTACAAGCTCTAATTATAACTATTAGAAATCTCCAAAAATAAAAAATAAAATCAATTCTTATCGATAAATTATCAATTACTCCCCTCCTGGGAGGGGTTAGGGGTGGGTTCCCTGTTCCCTGTTCCCTGTTCTCTGTTCCCTGTTCCCTCTTTTCTGGAGATGTCTATTCAACCGGACATAATATTATTTATAATGACTCCAAATTTGCAATTGATATCTCATCCGAGCCATTAATTCAATTATATCAATAGGTTTACCCACATAATCACTACCACCTACAGAAAACGCTTTCACTTTATCCCAGGCTTCATCCAGAGCACTCACGAAAATCACCGGGATAAGTTTGGTCTTGGCATCTGCCTTCAGTTTTTGACAAACATCGTAGCCATTTATATCTGGCATATTAATATCTAGCAAAATCAGATCCGGCAATACCATCTCAGCAATTCTTAATGCCTCCGAGCCACTATCTGCTTGCCAGACTTCATAGCCTTCTTCTTCTAATAAATCAGTCAAGAGGGCTAAATTTTTAAGTTCATCATCCACCATCAGAATCTGCTTTGACTCTGAGGCAACAGTCTGGTCAGGAGTTACCTGACCTTGCTCCTCAACTCCAATAATTTTCTCTTGTATCTGGCGAATTTGCAGTTGATGCTCAATACGAACGATCGCTTCTAATGTATTGAAGGGTTTAGTGATGTAGTCACTCCCACCCACAGAAAAAGCTTTGACTTGCTCCCAAGACCCATCTAAGGCACTGATAAAAATAATCGGAATGGCTGTAGTTCCTCTATCCGCTTTAAGGTTTTGACAGACGGTATAACCATCCATATCTGGCATATTAATATCGAGCAGAATTAAATCTGGTAGTATCTTCCTTGCCATTTCCAAAGCTTCTACACCACTGGTAGCTTGCCAGACTTCATACTCATCCTCTTCCAGGATGTCGGTTAGTAGAGCTACATTATTGGGCTGATCGTCCACTACAAGAATGCTGGCCATTCTAGAACGCTCATCCTTCATTTCTTGACCTTCATGGGTAGTAGCTACAGGGAGAACAACTTCAGGGAGAATAACTTCAGCAGTGACTTGTTGTCGATCTAGCTGTGAGATTGCTGTTTCTTTAGCCAAGCTCTCAAACTGCGGTGAAGACTCTAAGGATTCACGCTCAAGCTGCCATTGCAATATTTTCCGAAGATTACCTTTTGTGACCTTTTGACCAATAACTTTCGACAATAATCTCCACAGTTGAGCAGCCATCACTTTGATATACCCGCTAGAGTAGCCTATTTCTGCCGCCACCTGGCCATAGGTCTTCATTTTCGTACTAAAGTTTAAGGCTTCCGTCAAAATAAGACGTTGTGCTTCACTCAATACTGAGCCTGTATAGCCTTTAACTAAATTATCTGCAAAATCAAGTAATGTTTTCTGGTCTGACATTGAAAAAGATTTGGACGGCAAATTAAATAGCTCTTTCTGTTTATCATATTTTTGGACAAATAGGCAAAACTAATTTTGTTATAATGTCTACTCACAAAAGTGAGTCTGTTATTGGCTCTAGATAGTTTGTCGATATAGAAAAGAAGAAAGAGCTGACAAATTAAATTCTAATAAAAAAAAGGCACTTAATTCAAAGTTCCAATGGTTCTACTTCCCAAATGCTTAATAATATTATGTCTGGATAAGAGCGCGATAGAACTCCGTTCCGCTTACGCGACCAAAAAACTTTCTCCTTTTTATACTTTCTTTCTCCTCTCTTCCCCTCCTGGGTGGGGTTAGGGGTGGGTTGACTCCTGACTCCTGACTCCTCCCTACTTATTTATAACTATTCAACCGGACATGATATAACAGCGGTTCGCAACTCTCGACAACCTTCAGCGAGACCGCGACAACTCTCCGCCAGTTGCCAATATACCACAGGATATTAGGAAAGTCGCGATCGCTTTTGATATCATCAGTATTTATACCAATTCACTATACTTTTAAACCATTCAAATCTGACTTTTAACTTCTGGTGTCGTTGGGTAAGTCTTGGAATTTACACACGCAGTACAAAGTATTTTTGTCATTGCGACGGACAGGGTTTGCGGAGCAGTTCGGAACGGATAGCAATCTCAAATCCTACTTTTTCCTGCCTCATGTGTAAGTCCTGATGAATTTTTAATTTCAACTCCTCGACTCGATAGCAGGTGAATCTAGCTGTTAGATTCATCTGCTTTTTTTTGTAGTTATACTGTGTTGGTGCATAATTAGAGCGATCGCTCCTTTCTATAGCGTTACACATTAAGGTTAGGATATTTATAAATCCTGAAACCCTTTGACAGTATACTATTCCCTAGTGCTACGCGCTATACAGATGGATTGTCCCTTATTGTATTTGTGGGACATCTACGCTAAAATGCTGAACAGCCACTTCTATCGGAAATTTATTTGTTGATTTTTTCAACCACTGAATAAAACTGAATTTTCCTGAATAAAACTCTACAATATTTGTTGTATATCTACGCCAAAAAACTTAGTCATCAATACCTATACAAAATTAATTGAATATCAATTTTTAGTTACTAAAAAATATGTATATCTCAAGTCTAGACTTGATTATAAGCAGATTTATTTTTTTGCCAATCTAAGTTTATTGTCCCAATTTACCTCAAAAAAGTTCAGTTTTGGTAAGGTGAAAAACTCATTACCAAAACTGAACTTTTCCGTATTGTGTTTTCTGAAAATTTTAGCGATAGTGATATCAACAATGGAAAGAGAACAATCTCTTCAAACAAAAACAACAAAAACACCCATTACGGAGGATAGAACTATGGCGGATAAGGTAGTAATGACATGGGATGAAGCTTTCGGCCCCGGCACTTTTTTTGATTCATCGGCTCCGGACTTGACTGATATGGGCACTAAAAATATTTCAGGGTCTTTCAATAATGACTTCCAACCAGAGGAGGGGGATCGGAGCGCAAATTCGAGGTTGTATTACCACAGTAAGATTATTGGCTCAGATACTAATGATACTATTGATGGTAATGGTGATATGAATGCTACTGCCTTTCCTATCATCGATCAATATGCTAATTTATTTAGTGATGATCCTAATGGCTTCGAAATAAAAATAACACAAGCAAATGATGATATTTCTGGGGGAGGGGGTGATGATGTAATCAGAGGTCATCAAGGAGATGATACCCTCAAAGGGAATGCTGGCAACGATGAGATCTGGGGCAATGAGGGAAATGACAATCTAGTTGGTGGTGCGGACAGTGATGTTCTCCGTGGTGGTTTGGGAACTGATACCCTACGTGGTAATGCAGGTCAAGATTTACTCTACACTGGTCTTTTGACTGGAACAGAGAGTGACGACTTGTATGGAGGAGCAGATCCAGACACCTTCTTCTTAGGTGAGGTTCCACAACCACAAGAACCAGAAGACCCGGGCAAAGCTAAATTTACTGGTATTGATTGGCTAAACCTCGGTTTGAGTATAGCTGGAGATGTTAGTGACTTAGCTTTTCAATATTTCGGTTGGAGCAAACTGGTTAAAGAAGTCGTCCCAATGGTATTCGATATAGGCAAAAGCATTGTAGGAGGGATAGAAAATCCTGATGCAATTCCTACAGTGCCACTACCTAAGACTGGAACTTATGCAACTATCAAAGACTTTAATCCCCGAGAAGACGTTGTTTTTATTCCCCTAGCTCCTACAGGAAAGGCAAATGTTTTTATCTCAGAGGACACCAACACTACCAGTACATTAAGCTTTAAGTATAACAGTGAAGATGGCGACAAGACCTTTGCAACTCTTGAGTTAGCGACTCCATCAGATATCTTTGGACAAGGAACGAACTCAATCAGCAGGGCTGGTCAGACCTCTATTAGAGAGACTTTGATAGATAATGCCTTAATTATTGATTCTAACGGTGCAACCCAGGGACTTTACAATGGAACAACTTTACCTATCGAAAGTCAATATCTGGAAAACTTGGGAAGCAATAGATTCCTTGTTCTAGGTGCTTACTCGGGTCTAGAAATAGAAGGTAAGGGTGGTGTAGACTACCAATACGGAACCAACTTCGGCGATGTAATTTCTGGGTACAACCTCGATCCAAATGATGACATACAATCTGACCCAGCCTCAGTAGATAACGATCAGTTGAGAGGATTTAATGGTGATGATATATTCTTTGGTGGAGCTGGACATGACATTATTAAAGGAGATGATGGTTTAGACACTTCTTCCTACATACACTCTACCGCTGGCATTACAGTTGATTTAACTAACATTAAAGAACTGACGACTGGTGAAGATTATGCTGAAGTCGAAAACGATGGATTCGGTGGCAAAGATAAGCTATACAGCATTGAGAACATTATCGGTAGTAACCATGATGACAATATCGCAGGAGATGGTAACGCTAATGTCTTCAACGGTGGTCCAGGAACTGATATTTTAAGAGGTCGTGGAGGTGCTGATACCTTTTGGGTTGGTGAAGGTGATATTATCAAGGATTTTGCTGCGGAAGATCAGCTAATAATTCCTGAAGAGCTTTCCAACAATCTGTCTTTTGACTATTCAAATAACAATCTCACGTTATTAAATTCCAATGGGAATGTGGATACAACTGTTGCGGTTTTGGAAAATATCGCCCGTAATGAAGTTGTCAGTATTGTCGATAATTTTCAGTATCAGACTTCTGGACCATCAGGGATAAGCAGCCTCAAGACAGGAGGACCGGGAGTGAAAATTATTGGTACTCCCAATAATGACACTCTCAATGGTACAAAGTATAACGATGATATTAAGGGTCGTAATGGAAATGATATTTTAACGGGTGGTGCAGGTAACGATTTCATGTATGGCCAAATAGGAAATGACACTCTGAATGGTGGAACTAAGGGTGATTCCCTCTTTGGTGGGCAGGGCAATGACCTTCTAAATGGTGACGGAGGCAACGACACCCTGTTGGGTCAAGCAGGAGATGACCTTCTAAATGGTGGTGGAGGCGACGACTCCCTTAAAGGTGGGAATGGAGCTGATACTTTTATCTTATCTGAAGGACAAGACATTATTGCTGACTTTGATAGCACTGAAGGAGACATAATTAGAATTGACAAGGATGCTCACGGGATACCTAGTCTCGATGCCCTCAGATATGACATAAATACTAATACACTGAGTAAGTTTGGTCTAGTTACAAGCACACGTCAGGTGGGTAACATCAATGTACCTATAACTATTCCTGGGTACGAACCAATTCTAACTTTGGAAAACCGTCCTGGCTTTGAAATTAACGACACTAATATTTCACTGGTTTAGGTTGGTGAATAAGGCTGATTGAGCTTTCATATCAACTCATTAGACCTCTCCGGAAAAGCTATTCCTTACCCATAACTCCTCAAAAGCTTGTGAGGAGAGGGGGATAAGGGAGCAGGGGAGAAAGGAGCAGGGGAGAAAGGAGAAAGAATCATACTAGCTAAATAAAACTACTGAAGCAAGCGAAAAAAAAGTGTGTTTTCATACATTTTTTTCCAAAAAAAGTTGATTTTTTCAACCACTGAATAAAACTGAATTTTCCTGAATAAAACTCTACAATATTTGTCGTATATCTACGCCAAAATACTTACTCATAAATTAATTCAAAAATCTATTTTAAGTTACAAAAAAATCTCTGTATATCAAGCCTAGAATTGATTAGAAGCAGATTTATTTTTTAGTAAACCTAATTTTCTTGCCCCAATTTACCTCAAAAAAGTTCAGTTTTGGTAAGGTGAAAAACTCATTACCAAAACTGAACTTTTAGGTATTGTGTTTTCCGGAAATTTCAGCGATAGTGATATTAACAAAGGAAAGAGAACAATATTTTCCGGATCACAAAACAAATTAAGGAGATAAGAGTAATGAAATTCAACTTGTTTAAACCAAAAACATGGTTTAAAAAGAAAAATTCAAATCCAATTGGCGATCTGGCTGAAGATTTAGTCCTATCAGTACCAGGAGTGTCAGACGGTTTGGGTGAGGCGACAGGTACTGATGTTGGTGGGGCATTACGGCCGAGACCAGATGCTCCCCAGACGTTAACGAAAGGATTTAATCAAGCCTATGAGTATTCATCCGGTCAAACTACAGATAATGCTTTTCAACTGTATGCACCAGCCGGTTCACCCACTAATACCGATCAGTTCCAAGTATACACTTATTACAAGACAGTCGAAGGAACAAATTCTGCTGATACCATTTATGGAAATACTGACTTAAAAAATAGTAACGGTGGAATAATTTTTGATGCTATTGCCGAAACGATAAATGCCAAGGGAGGTAATGATACAGTTTATGGCCGGGAAGGTAACGATAGAATCAATGGTGAAGCAGGAGATGATAACCTATTTGGTGGACCTGGTTTTGATACCATTATAGGTGGTCAGGGAAGTGATTTTATGTCCACAGGTACGATCTCCAGCTCGGCTGAAGGTGAAGACGTAGGAAAAAGGGAAGTGCTAACAGGAGGTCCTGGTGCTGATACCTTCTTCTGGGGTGAAAGACCAGGAGATGCACCTCTAGAGAGTGATAACGTTAATGTTGGTAATGGCGTTAACTGGGGAAGGTTGGCTCTGAGTTTAGCTGGAGATATTAGTGACTTAGGATTCACAAGATTCCTGCCCGGTCAAAAAATCGCTAAAGAAATTATGCCGATGATATTTGATGTGACCAAAGCATTTACAGGGGCATCTAGTCAACCAGAGCCACTCACAGGAGGAAGTTTTGCTAAAATTACTGACTTTGATCCTAGAGAAGATGTTCTGTTAATTCCTACAGATAAAACTAAAGAACTAATCTTCTCAAAAGATACAACCAGTGATAGTGATATAACTATCAAATATCAAGATGGTAATGGACTGAATTTGCTAGGCACTATTGCACTTACCAGTGATTTTTCAGATACCCAAGCTGTCAATAGTGTGATTAACAGTCTCCAGCAAAATAGTCTCACTATTGATTCAAATAAAGTATCTCAAGGAGATACAAACAGCTCTCAGACAATTTTCCAAACAGGAACAGGTGCTACTCAGATCGCTGCATCCGCCAAAGAAGATTTAGGCAATACCAGATTTAAGGTGATAGGTGCTTTTTCTGGACTTGAGCAGACTGGTAGCAACTCATCAGAGTATATGTATGGTACTAAGTACGGTGATGTGCTAGCTGGATACCAACTTGATAATGAAGGAGGAACCAGCTTTTCACCTCAGACAGCAGGCAATGATGAATTCCGTGGGTATGGCGGTGATGATTTCTTTTACGGCGGTGCAGGAAGTAATAAATTCTTTGGAGGAGAAGGCTCAGATACGGTATTATACGTCCATTCTCAGGCAGGGATTAATGCCAACTTAAACTTAGCAAATAACAAAGTTTATGCTGAAGTAAGTAATGGGTTTGGTGGTACAGATCAGCTATATAGTATTGAAAATATTGTTGGTAGCGATTACACAGATACGATTGTAGGAAACAATGCTCCTAACGTCTTAGCTAGTGCCAAAGGAAACGATGAGATGAGAGGTAATGGTGGTGCTGATACTTTTGTCTTCAGTACCGGGGATACAGATATTGACAAGATGGGAGTGGCCAGTGCCCCTGATTTCGGAACAAAAACTATTAAAGACTTCAATCCTGCTGAGGATAAGATTCAGATTGATGTTAAAGCATATTACGACCATTACAAATCTGTAGACTTTGATGCGACTCATTCTGATACTAATAATACCCTTACTATCTCTATTGCTGGTCAAGAGGCTGCTATTCTAGAAAATATCTCTAATTCTCAAGTTGCAGATGCCTTACAAAAAATTGAGTTTATTGGAGAAGAAAACACTTCCGGTAGAGAAAATACTGTTGACATTCTCATTGGAAACAATAACAATAACCATATCTTTGGTGTTGGTGGTCAAGATTATGTTTATGGTAGCGCTGGTAATGATACTCTTCTAGGTGGACGCGGTGATGATGTGATGCTAGGAGGAGATGGTAACGATCTTCTGCGGGGCTTTGAACAAAATGATATTTTAATTGGTGGTCGTGGTGCTGATAGATTTCAGTTCCAGGGTTATGATACAAATGGTTTTGATACGATTCTTGACTTCACTGCTAGTGAAGGGGATAAAATTCAGATCAAGAAAAATGATTATGGTATTAGCAGTCACAATGATTTGAGCTTGAATTCAGATGGTGAATTGTTAGCAAATAATACCAGAGTAATTGCCGTTCTAGAAAATGCAGTTGGCTTTAATATTAACAACAGTGTACAGTTGGTGTAATTAGGGTTTTTTAATTTCAGTTCCTGAAGTTGATAGCATATGAATCTAACAACTAGATTCATATGCTTTTGAGTGCAGCAATATAGCGTTACGGGCAAAGCAAAAGTCACTTTTTAGTATCTTGGCCGTGATGTGTGATATCATGTCCGCTTGATTGGACATAAAAAAAATCTCAAATCGTCATAATTACTCAATCTTTGTAATTCTCTCCCCTCCTGATATCAAATCCGCTTGAATACTTATTGTATAGTTGGGGGAGTAGGGGAGTAGGGGAGATAGGGTGATGGGGAGATTGAATAATGAACATATACTATATAACCGGATTCTATATGAATCCAGACTCCTGACTCCTGACTTCTGACTCAATCAAGACTGAAGCAATCTATAACTGTTTAAGCGAATTTGATATGAAATGGTTATTTCTATGCGGCTTCACTGAATTCAGAAGTTAAATTTGATCCACTAAAAACTTTGACAATACAATACAGCGCTTTTCAGATTGATAAACCACATCGTCATAACCAAAACCCTGTAGGGGCGAATGGTCATTCGCCCCTACTGTGGTCTATTGAAATGAAAACCGCTGTAATTTATTTGTTGATTTTTTGAGCCACTGAATAAAACTGAATTTTCCTAAATAAAACTCTACAATATTTGTCGTATATCTACACCAAAATACTTACTCATAAATTAATTCAAAAATATATTTTTAGTTGCCAAATAATCTGTGTATATCAGGTCTAGACTTGATTAGAAGCAGATTTATTTTTGGGTAAACCTAATTTTATTGTCCCAATTTACCTCAAAAAAGTTCAGTTTTGGTAAGGTGAAAAACTCATTACCAAAACTGAACTTTTAGGTATTGTCATTTCCGGAAATTTCAGTGATAGTGATATTAACAATGGAAAGAGAACAATATTTTCCGGATCACAAAACAAATTAATTTGAAGGAGAAAAAAAATGGCAGAAACTGTCTTTAATGAACAAGTATCTGGAGTTTTTGTTGGACTAGGTCGCTTCGCACTCCGAATTATCGAGGAATCAAACCCCTACACTATGCCAAACTGGCAGGTAAACTTTGGAAATAACGAGAATCGCTACGATGCTGGTAATTCCCATTACATAAAACATGAAACCAGGCAGGAGAGGAAAGAGCTAGGCTTGAACTATAGAAACGTTCATGTGAAGGAATATCTCTCTTACTCTACTATTAATGGCAACGATGCTGATAACAACATTACTGGCGCACAGCCACAGAGCTATACTTGGTATCATGGTATTAACAATACTAAGAGTTCTAGCAGGCACTGGAATGGTTGGTTCGACGAAGAAATTAATGGAGGAAAAGGAAACGACGTTATTAGTGGCTTGAATGGGCATGATACTCTCAGAGGTGAGGAGGGTAATGATGTACTTCATGCTGGAGAGGGACATGACAGTCTTGACGGAGGAATCGGCAATGATGCACTTCATGGTGGAAAAGGAAGTGACAGTCTTGACGGAGGAATTGGCAGTGACTTATTATATACAGGCCCACTAGGTAATGGCGAAAGCGATATACTCAAAGGTGGTGCAAATGCTGATACCTTCTTTTTAGGAGATGCTAGGACGCCGCAAGAGCCCGAGGTCACTACAGGAAAAGGTTTTGACTGGGGAAAGCTAGGTTTAAGTATAGCTGGAGACGTTAGTGACTTATTATTCACAGCTGTTCCATTCTTGACGCCTCTGAAAAAGACCAAAGAAATCGTGCCAATGCTGTTTGATGTAGCCAAAGCCACTTCAAATAACGTTACAGCCCCAGTTGAAAAAGGCAAAAATGATCTTGAAACGGGTTCTGCCACCATTACAGACTTCAACCCTACCGAGGATGTCATATTTATTCCTCTACCATCGGATGGTGATATCTACATTGATAAAAATAACACTGATGACAATCTCTTCAAGGTTTTTCACGATACAAACCAAACTGATGTCATTGCAACTGTTCAACTATCTGATGACTTTGGTACTCTTGAAGGTAATGATTCAAACAACACAATGAAATCAAGCTTTTTTAATATTCTTGAAAGCAACGCATTAATTCTTGATTCTAGTGGTGCCAAAAATTTCAAAGGTGATACACAACTGGCTATTGCAGCTCAAGATATCGAAGACCTAGGAACAAACAAATTTCTGGTTCTGGGAGCCTATTCCGGATTAGATATCAGGGGTAGCAATAATGCTGACTATTTCTACGGGACACAATTTGGTGATGTTATCTATGGGTATGAAAAGCGAGACGGAGTAGATACATCTGGTGATGATGTGATGTATGGATTTGGGGGCGACGATCAGTTTTTTGGTGGAAGTGGTAAGGACCGTATTTATGGTGGTGATGGTTCGGATTCAGCAAACTATATGGACTCTACATCAGGTATCACCATTAACTTACAGAATGGGGTGGCCAATGATGGCTTCGGGACCACAGACACGTTAAACAGCATTGAGAACATCATTGGTAGCGATCATGATGACAGTATCACAGGAGATGGTAAGCCTAACATCTTGATCAGTGCAAAAGGGAACGATACTCTGACTGGTAATGGTGGTATTGATACTTTCGTCCTCTCTCATGGAACAAATACAATTACAGACTTCAATGCTGCGGATAAGATTCAGATAGATATTAAAGAATATCAAAACCATTACAACTTTACAGGCTTAAACTCCACTCATTCTGCGACTAATAATACTCTTACTATTTCTCTTGGTAGTCAGGATGTTGCCATTCTAGAAAATATCTCTAGTTCTCAAGTGGCAGATGCCTTACAAAAAATTGAGTTTATTACTTCAGACGAAGATTATCGTTATAGCGAAACAAATGGTCCTGATATTCTCATCGGAGACAATAGAAGTCAAACACTAGCAGGTCATGGTAACAATGATTACATTGATGGCGGTGCAAGCAACGATACGCTCTTAGGTGGACACGGCCGTGACGTGATGCTAGGAGGAGATGGTAACGATCTTATGCGCGGCCTTGGAAGCGATGATATTATGATTGGTGGTCCTGGTGCTGATACCTTTGCTTTCTGGGCAGGAGGTATAGATAGTACGGACAAGATTCTTGACTTCACTGCTAGTGAAGGGGATAAGATTTGGATCGGAAAAAATGATTATGGTATTAGCAGTCTCAATGATTTGAGCTTCAATTCAAATGGTGAATTGTTAGGAAATAACAGAGTAATTGCCGTTCTAGAAAATGCAACTGGCTTTAATATTAACAACAGTGTAGAGTTGATCTGATGTAATTAGAATTTTTATGATTTCAACTCCTCAACTTGATAGCAGGTGAATCTAGGTTAGATTCATCTGCTTTTGAGTGCACCAATATAGCGCTATGGGCAAAGCAAAAGTCACTTTTTAGTATCTTGGGCGTGATGTGTAAAATGGCCATTTCTATGCGGCTTCACTGAATTCAGAAGTTAAATTTGATCGACCAAAAACTTTGACAATACAATAATTTATTTGTTGATTTTTTCAACCACTGAATAAAACTGAACTTTTCTGAATAAAATTCTATGATATTTGTCGTATATCTACGCCAAGATACTGAGTAATAAAGTTAATTTAACATCTACTAAAAATAGATAATTTCCACTCCTAGCATGGATTATGACTGCACCTATCCATTGTTATAGTCTCAAGATTACTAGACAAATTATCCACAGAAAAGTTCAGTTTTATTCAGGTGGGAAACTCATTACCAAAACTGAACTTTTAGGTATTGTCATTTCCGAAAATTTCAGCGATAGTAGTATCAACAACGGAAAGAGAACACCTCTTCCTCAACAAAGCAAACAAATAATAGGAGAAACTAATCATGACTACATGGAATGATACTAACAGAAAAAATTATTATCATCCTTTTAAAATGAAAAATGGTAACGACCGGAAAAAAATCAACAAAAGAGATGCAGATACAATCAATGGCATGGGTTACGATGATGACCTCACTGGTAGCGGCAAAAATAACACCATCGATGGTGGTTGGGGCAACGACACAATGAGAGGCGCAGGAGGTAATGACACTATACATGGTAGGGATGGTTGGGATGATATCTACGGTGGTAGTGGCAATGATTGGATGGACGGCGACAACCGTGGTGATGATATGTTTGGCGGTAGTGGCAATGATACCATGTACGGTGGTGATTATGGCGATCAAATGATTGGTGGTAGTGGCAATGATTGGATCTACGGCCAAAATGACAATGATTTTCTAGTTGGTGATTCTGGTAACGATTATATCGACGGTGGTAATGGCAATGATACTCTAACTGGTGGATATTACGCCTATGATGCAATACATGGTGGTATTTATACTCCCAAACGAGGTGTCATTGCGACCTATAGCTTTAGTGGTACTGATGCTCCAGAAAGTTTCATTGGTGGTAGTGGTAGCGATACCCTTACTGGTGGTGGTGGTGCAGACACCTTTAATTTGCTGACTAACCCAAGTGCAACACCAATGATCACAGACTTTACTCTAGGTATAGATAAGTTGGACCTCTATGAGCTAGTAGAAGAACAGACTGCCCAAGTTTCAATCACCGGCGGCTTCGGTAAGCAATTGGTTCAAAATGATATTTATGCCGATCCAAACCTTGTGGAACTTCGGATAAATGATGCAGGACACACATCAGTAATGTATGGAAACACTGAGATTGCCTCACTTACGAATCAAGGTTTGTATACAGGACAACTTAATGGACAAAATTACATATTCAACTCCAATGAATCTCCTGTCATGCCTGTTAGCGACTTATTTTAAGGTATTGACAGAAGTTTTGGAGGCGCGTGAGGTACAAAGTTCGATCGCTTTAGTCAATAGAGAAGCAGGTCCGGAGAATTAGTGATAAAAAAAGTTTTTGTTTGTAGTAGGGCTTTAGCCCCATCTATAGTTAGGGCTAGAGCTTTACTACGAGCTTCTAATTATAACTATTCAACCGGACATGATATTACGCATGAGGTAGGAAAAACTAGGGTTTGAGATTGCTTAAGAGTCGGTCGCAATGACGAAAATACCTTGTATTGGGTAAGTCCTAAGATATAGAAAGATTCGGCAATGGCGCTCGGATAGAACATTGCTGAAAATGTGAGAATTTTGAGCAGACAAGAGCAGAAAAATTCAGGGACAAATATCCGACTACATCCTCTGTAATTCCCATTTATCCTGTTTCCTTCCCTTACTCATAAGACTTTTTCAGCAAGTCCTAGATAATAGTTTTGACTCTAGCTAAATGCCGATCGTCTATTCTACTTCCAACTTTAAGCTAAAAACTCAAACGTCTTTCAATAGCATTTTGAAAGCGATCGCTCATTTCTCCCATCTCTAAATTAATCAAAGACACACTCTCATTCACTAAAATTTGCAAACCACTTTCAGCATTATTCACCAGACCAATTTTCAGCCAAAAATCAGCCAAATTTTCCTGAAGATACGATTCCCAAATCATCTGATTTTCCGGCGCAACAGAAACCAAAATTCGACAACCACCCTCGCCAAACAAAAATTCATCCCATCGCAAACCAGAAACATCAGACAATTCCCAAATAATCTCAGCGCCGAACTTCCCACTAATACAACACTCCGCTAGAGCGATCGCTAAACCACCCTCACCACTATCGTGAGCAGAACGTACCCAACCTTCACGAATACCATGACGACATACCGCTTGCACCCGCTTTTCCAAATCAAAATCTACTTCGGTCGGTTTACCAGCGATAGCGCCATGAACAGTTGCCAAATATTCAGAAGCAGCTAAAGACCTAACTCCTAAATTCCCTATTAAATAGATAAGATCCCCTTCAGTTTGCCAACTTTGCCCACAAATACGAGTAATATCGGGAATTAATCCCACCATTCCCACAACTGGAGTAGGATAAATTGCTTGGGGATGACCGTCAGCATCCAAGGTCTCGTTATACAAAGATACATTACCCCCAGTAACAGGCGTTCCTAACTCCCGACAACCTTCAGCCAGACCGCGACAACTCTCTGCTAGTTGCCAATATCCCACAGGTTTTTCCGGACTGGCAAAATTGAGATTATCTGTAACTGCCACAGGTTCAGCACCTACACAACTGAGATTTCGTGCTGCTTCTGCCACTACTGCTTTTGCACCATTGTATGGATCGAGATAAACCAAACGGGAATTACAATCAACTGTAGCAGCAACACCTGAATTTGCGATCGGGTTGTTCAGGTCAGGAATTTGCGGGCGTAACCGAATCACAGCAGCATCTCCTCCACCAGGGAGCATCACAGTATTATTCTGTACTTGATAGTCGTATTGCTGATACACCCAATTTTTAGAAGCAATAGTTGGAGTATCTAATAAAGTCAGTAAAATATCATTCCAGGTTTGGAAGTTTCCCTGAATTTCAATACCCCCTTCCGTAGATGCTGGCAACGATGCCACATTCCACTCCCAAGCTTTTTTAGCATATTCTGGCGGTTCACTCAATAACTCCCGGTGATAAATAGGAGTATTATCTGCCAAAGCAGTAGCAGGTATTTCAGCAGCAACCTTGCCTTCAAATAAAATTCGGACAATAGGTTCCTCAATGACCGTACCTGCCACCACTGCATGAAGTTCCCAACGTTCAAAAATATCAATTAATTCTTGTTCGCGACCTTTTTCGGCAACAAATAACATCCGTTCCTGAGATTCTGAAAGCAAATATTCATAAGGCACCATACCAGTTTCTCGCACTGGTACTTTGTCGAGGTCAAATTCAATGCCAACACCTCCGTTTGCAGCCATTTCTGAAGTGGAACAGGTGATGCCAGCAGCTCCCATATCTTGCGCTGCCACTACTGCCCCAGTTTTGAATGCTTCTAGACAAGCTTCAACTAGACATTTTTCCAGGAATGGATCGCCTACTTGCACGGCAGGGCGATCGTCTATTGACTGTTCGCTCAGTTCGGCGCTAGCGAAACTTGCTCCACCCATACCGTCTCGACCTGTGGTGGAACCGACATATAAGACTGGGTTGCCAATACCGGATGCACCAGATTTAACTATTTCGGGGGTTTCCATTAATCCCAATGCCATCACATTGACTAGGGGGTTGCCCGTGTAGGCGCGGTCAAAGTAAATTTCTCCTCCTACGGTAGGTACTCCGAAACAGTTTCCGTAGTGAGAAATGCCGGAAATTACTCCTGTAAAAATGCGTTTGGTTTTAGCATCTTCTAGGGAACCGAAACGGAGGGAGTTGAGTACTGCGATCGGACGGGCACCCATTGTGAATATATCTCGGAGAATACCGCCGACTCCGGTGGCAGCACCTTGAAATGGTTCGACAGCGGATGGGTGGTTATGGGATTCGATTTTGAAAGCGAGTTGGAGTCGGTTGTCTAGGTCTACGACTCCGGCGTTTTCTCCAGGTCCAACAAGAATACGTTTGCCTGTGGTGGGAAATTGTTTGAGGAGAGGGCGGGAGTTTTTGTAGCAGCAGTGTTCGGACCACATGACCCCGAACATTCCCAGTTCTGCTTTATTGGGGTGGCGATCGAGGCGGTTGAGAATTTCTTGATATTCTTCTGGTTTGATGCCTTCGGATGCTATTTCTTCTGAGGAAAAAGGAGTTTGTGACATAATTTATAATGGGAAAATTGAGTTAATTTTTTGGCAGTCTTATTATCTCATTAATTACAACAGATTCCAAGTATATGAGGTACAAATATTAACGTTCCGATGTTTGTAGTGCGGGCATCTTGCCCGCCCAAAGATTTACCTGATCAAGATAAAATCAACTTCCTACAAAACGATAAGTTTAGATTCACATTCCTAATCTAGCACTTTATGAAACCGAATCTTCTCCAGTAGCGATCGCCAATTCCTGAAAAAGGGCAACGGAAATAGTAAAAGTTTACTTTAAATACTAATTTGCCTAATCTTGATTAATTATACTAATTTATAGCAGTTTTCATTAATGTAGAGTACAGATATTTTGGCTTGAAGGTACTTATGCTGAGGGCACACATAGGGCAGAAGTTTTCTCGTCAATATTTGGGAAAACCCCTATAATTCCTTAATTTAATAATTCTGAATTCTACATTCATTCATTCTACATTCATAAACAGAAGTTTTCTCGTCAACATTTTGGAAAACCGCTATAATGTTGGCAAATATCATATTGATTTGTGATTGATTTTGATTACTTACAGCGCTTTTCGGATTTATAAACCACATCGTCATAACCAAAACATTGTAGGGGCGATTTCCTACGGAATGCTCCTAATTACGCGAATCGCCCCTACTGTGGTCTACAGAAATGAAAACCGCTGTAATATTTGCCCAACTTACTAGCTAGGGTTAACTTTGGATTTGGAAGGCTTCAGTTTGCGTTTGAAGGTTGAAACTGCTCCTAGAGTACCGAGAGCGAGGAAGCTTAAGGTGGAGGTTGGTTCGGGGACCACGATTGGTGCGGCAGAAAAACTAACGGGCAATTCACTATCTTCTGGCCCAAGATTTTCAAAACCTGGTATAAATGGCGGGGCAGAAAAAATCTCAAAATAACCCGGAGGCTGCAAAAAATCAGCAAAAAACATATTAACAAAGTTTCCTTCCGAGGTGAAATACCCAAAACCGTCACTTGTTAACTGCTCAGGATTAAGGCTGATTAAATTGTCAAGTTCAAAAGGTTCGTTTCCTGGTACTGAAGTTCCCGTAGGTTGTAAACCAATAATTGTTTCGTCATTTCGCGTACCAGTAATTCCAGTAATTAGGTAAAAACCTAAATCGTCAGGAGTGTCATTAGTAGTTAAATTACCACTTGCCTCTATGCCAGGAGCAGAATAACTCCAGTTCCAAATTAAAGCAGAGGCAGCTTGTATTTTCCCAAAAATCAATGCAGATGTAGCAGTGAGGACTGTGGCAGATAGTAGAGTTAGATTTTTCATAAGAAAATGGCGATTTTAGATTTAAAACCTATAATACCATTTTAATAAAGATGTGACAAACTTCAAATGAGCGTCTTTGTCAGATTAATTATTTCTTCCCGATCGAATACTATGAATCAACTATTACCTTTAGATTTTTCTCAGCAAGACCTACGGCATCGCAATTTTCAAGGCCAAGACCTGACAGGAGCTAATTTTAGCGGTTCTGACTTAAGAGGTTGTAATTTTCAGGATGCTATCCTAGTAGGGGCAAATTTTCAAGGTGCAAGAATTGGGCAAAGTAGGAGCAAAATTAGGATTTTGATTGTCCGTTGTGCTGGAGCGGCGATCGCTGTTACTCTTGCTAGTGCTTTTGCTAGTTTTATTGCTGGTGAAATGGCGGGGGTTGCTGCTTTGATTGCAACTGGCGCTGTGGCAGTTGCTATTACTAATGCTGAGAGTGAGATTATTGCTGCTGTTTTAGCAGGGGTTGCTGCTGTTATTGGTTCCAGTGGTATTATCTATTTTTTTGCAGGAAATAGTGTCAAAGGATTATTATTATTTTTGGGTTCGGGAGTAATTTTTGGAGTTGCTGTTATTTTGTTTTTTCAAGTTGTTATGGAGTTAGAAAAGTTATCAAAAACATCTTTTGACAATGCAGATTTAACTAATGCAATTTTTGATGAGGCAATTATTGAAAATTCCTAATTTTTCTATTTTTTAATCTTGCTAAAAAACAGGTGATTTTGTATTAATTTTTCATCATATTATTTCTTTGTCAATGTTAGCTTGAAAAAATAACCATAGAGACTTACAGTCCCAATTAAAAACAAGAATATTACAAATAGTTTTAAACTTTAGATGTGGAATAATATCAAATCCGCTTGGCAACGGAAGTATTATAAGAAACCGGGTTTGTACGAGGTCAATGTTAGGAAGCGTAGAGCATTTGAGACAAACCCGGTTTCTCTGCTTTTTTATACTGATACTACCGGATTTAATATAATTTCCTGAAATTAGTGTAGTGTCAAAGTTTTGAGCCTATAAAAATCTTAATGCATAACTGTCAGATATGCGTCTTACATTGTGAAGAGACCTCAGAATTAGGCACTCGATGCATGAATTCCGTGAAATGGTATAATCGTGTAAGACTAATGTAGTTAACTAGGAGTAAAACTAAGTGAGTAATAGTGAACCGATTAATTATGGTCGTTATTATTGGTATGTTCGAGTAACTAAAGATATAGCCGAAAATCAAGAACAATATGTTCAGGCAGATGAAGCACAGGTAAAAGATGGTGTTTTATTGTTCCTGCAACACACAGATGAAGGAGCAAAAATTAATATGGCTTTTGCTCCGGGAACTTGGTTAACTACTTTTATCACTTCTTATCAAACACAACAAAGTTAGATAAAAAAATATGTTTCTTGTCAAATGTTTTGGCAGCATAAATCAAGAAAACAATTGATTCGTATTGAGTCTTTGTTTGTAGTTGCGCTTTAGCGATCCAAATATTTATATAAGTGCTAAAGCGCAACTAAGCGACTAATTATAGGTGTTTGAGCTAATACGATCTAATTACCTCAAATAAATATTAACTAATCTGAATCATATCCCTATACTCACTAACAAACTGCTCAGAAGTAAGACGATCACTTGCTGTTGTCGGACTCCAAATTAATTCAAATACTAATAAATAATCAGGGGTAATTTTGCCTAACTCTTTAAAAGTTTTCTTGAAACTTTCCCTATCATTAACTTCATCAAATAAAGGATGATCATCCTCTGTACCTAACAACAAAGTTACAACAATATGATCGCCAATTTCCACATTTTTATCAACACTATTAACTTCAAATTTACACCTCTCTGCAAAAGAAAATTGCTCAAAAATACGTTCTGCTTCTTGTCTAGTCTCCACCGTTTCCGAACTCGCAGCAACATGAGTCCAATATTCCTGAGTCTGAAGCAGAGCGATCGCCGACTGCAACAAAAATTCCACCCGACCTTCTGACGTCTCAATATCAATCTTTTCACTTATTCTTGCTAACTTAGATTGAATATTATTTGCTGGTGCAAGCATCGCCACCTGTAACTTACTCACAGTCACAATATCATTAACCAAATCTTCGGGTACAGTTGCGACTGGTAGTTCTTCCTTAATAACTTCTACATATCCTGGTGACTCCTCAATAATTTCTACATACCCATCTCCTTCTGCAACCAAAACTTCTCGACGATAACCAAACAGAGAAGCGATCAACATAACCAACTCATATAAAATACATATCAAAATAATTCCCAGCAAAAGTGTTAGCAAAAACATCGGCAACACTGTTGCAGGTCCATCGTAATAGGTGTAAACCACTCGTTCGCGGAAAGTCGGACGGTAATAGTAGCGAACTCTAGTAGTTGGATGCACATAATAAAATCGACTTGTACCCACTTCCTCGTAATAATATCGCTTAGTACCGCCATCAATAAAATAACGTTGTCCGTTATTAACATTCATGTAGTAACGTCGTTGGGTTGCTGGTTGTACATAATAAAATCTCCCTGTACTTGCTTCCTGATAATAACGTTCTTGAGTTCCTGGACGGGTATAATAACGTCGTCCGGTAGCAGGTTCGACAGAATAACGTTTCTTTGTAGTTGGAGTAAATGAACCACTGCGAGTTTGTCCTCCAGTGTTGATGTTATTGATAGTGGGACGAGTGGTATTGTTTGGTTGGGAAAATGAACGACTGCGGTTGGAAGTGCCACTGGAAGTAGGAGATGGTTTAGCGATCGCAGGAGTATTGCTTGGTTTGGTAAGTGAACCACTGCGGTTGGAAGTCCCACTGGAAGTAGGGGATGGTTTAGCGATCGCAGGAGTGTTGCTTGGTTTTGTAAGTGAACCACTGCGGTTAGAAGTGCCACTGGAAGTAGGAGATGGTTTAGTGCTAGGGGGAGTATTATTAGTTTTTGGCAAAACTATATTGTTATTTGTAGATTTTGGTTTTGAGTCACTAGGTTGAGTGCTAGTGGAGGAACTACTTCTACTGCGAGTGGGACTGCTTCTACTGCTGCCTCCTCCTCTTCTTCTTGCATAAGCAATGGAAGCATTTGTATTAATTAATTCGCGGAGATCATTACTATGGGGATTAATGCTAACTTCATTAACCAAAAATAATGAGACAATTGTTGCTAAGATGAATTTATATTTATGCATTTCCTGATTTTTCCTAATCTATAGTAATTAACAATGAGCTATAGCAATCCTAAATAGGTTGTAAGATTTTATCGTAGGGGTTTGGTCTCCAAACCCAAGCGCAAAGGGATTTGGAGACCAAACCCCTACAGTTTTTTTCTCACAAATCATTTCATATTGCTATATTAGAGAATTGGTAGTCCTGTAGATGTAGTGATTTAGGGTAGAGGTAGGGAACACTTAACACTTAACTGGGAACAGAAATTATCTTAAATTCTTAGTTTCAAAGAAATAGTATTTCCTTGACTACTTGACTTTTTTTAATATATCACTACTTGTATACCACTACCGAGAATTAAGGTAAAATTCTCAATTCTGAATTCTAAATTATTTTGAGCTATTAGCTTTTTTCAGTGGTATATTTATTCCCGAAAAATTAATAGACTTCTTGCATAATTGAGAGAATTAAGATCAAATTATAAATTCTGAATTATTAATTTTAAATTCTTCAAGTTTCCGACTTTTTATTAGCAATTTCCCGATTATTTCGATATAAATCAATGCGATTTTTAGCAGCTTCATATTGAGGATGAGATTCGGGGACTTCTTTCATTAAAACTAAAGCTTGATGCCAAGTTATTGCTACTTCATTCCACTCTGCTTGAGTATTAGCAACTTGGGCAAGTTCGGCTGCTTTTGTTGCTGCATTTATTCCCTCTCGAAATGGGTCATAAATAGCTGCGATCGCTTCTGTCTTTTCCGTGGTATTTTCCGATTTATTACTAATATTTGAATTATCTGGTATATTGGCAGCATCAACCACAAATTTATTATTTATGTAATCTCCTAATACTGCACTCCCTGAAAGAGACAAAATCAAACCTACTAGAATCAAGATGAAATTTTTTCTGATTTGTCTTTGACTCCAATTTGCCATATAAAAAATTACAAAAGCAAAAGGAATTAATAAATAAGCAGCACCCCATAATGTGCCTTCAGCAAAAGCTTGAACCAAGCCCCATATTCCGCCTACTATTCCTGATATTAGACCTAGAATTAAGAGGCCAATTCCTATAAAAAACATTATCCCTGAGTATCCTTATGCAATGTATATTTGTACTAGAGTTATGCTATTTTTTTTGTCATTAATTCTATGTTATACCATTGATAAAAAATATTCTATAGTAAAAATACTGAAAGTTACATCAGAAAACAAATTTTCCTTATCTCAAACTGACAATATCCTGTTCGAAATAACATGAAATTAACATTTTTCACAGTGTCAATACAGTGTATTGATCCGTGATATTTCAGATACATAGAGTAGATAAGTTTCAGTTTCATAAATTAAGACCTCTCCCCCAACCCCTCTCCTGCAAGGAGAGCGGCTTCTCCTGCTATCCCTTCCCTCGAGTCCCCTTTCAAAGAGGGTTAAGGGGGGATAGTTGTGGGGTTGGGGGGTTAGGTTTTTTTACCCACAAAATAAATCTAGATAAGCTAATACATATAAGGTTTCTCAGATTCATGAGGTACACCTATCTTTATTTCTATTCTATTCCCTATTCCCTGTTCCCTAAAACCTATATTATATTTAGATAAATTTTAACGGCTAGTACCATCTTTCTCTGGAACAGGTGGTTGTTCATTTTTTTGATCATTTTTTTGTTGTTGAATAATAGTTTTTTCAGCTTTATAGCAACTATTATTGAACTTATTATTTGGTATTTCTGCCCCTTGTACCATAGTAATAGTTATTGTTATCAACAATCCAACTGAAAGAGAATCAAGTTTATTATTCATAATTTTCTTCCTGGTACTTATTGATATATCAGAAAAAATATCATTGTTTATGCAAACTTGATTCTTTAAACCCAGAAAAAAATCGGTATTTTCACTATCGATATAATTCAAGAAAACAAATATAGAGATAGCCTTTATCAAGTTACTTAGGTAAAGTTTTTTTTCTTCTTTTCTATTCCCTGTTTACCAAATTATATGAAATACAAAAAATTGTGCAAATATACGAATAAACCCACCTCCCTATCACCCCATATCCCTACCTACTTCCTAAATTTAAAGAAACATTTTTATGTTGTCTTGGTAGCTATTTAATTCATCACTTAAACTGCGCAACTATTGAATTTATTCATAATTATTCAAGTTGGCAGTTCGCAATTTATTTTCTAGTTCTTGCAATAATCCTGCTGAATCTTGAACCATTGTATGTAGACTAAAAATTTTTGCTTGCCGAGTATCTTTGCCAGCTTTTACTAACTGAATATTTCTTTCTAAACTAGCAGCTAATTGTTGTAAATGCTGTTGAGAAATACCAGAACTTTACTTTTGCTTGTTCTTAACTTCTAATAATTGTCTTTGCAAATCATCCACAGATCCTGATAGGAAGTTTGAGTATTAGCAGTATTTGCCTGAATTACAGAAGACTCATAAACAGAAGCGATCAATGCCCAAAACGGACGATTTTTCACCATATCCTCAGCTAAGGAACTGGTAGAAACGCCGTAGCGAGTGACTTTGCTCTGAATTTTTTGAATTTGGGGTTGATATTGTTGCACGTCCGCAACAGTAAGTTGTTCGGGGCGTTTATTGGCAACGGAGGCAAATTGCGCGACCAAAGTCTGCAAACCAGAATTGGAACGAGTGGGAGCAGTATGAACATAATGTATTGGCAGTTGGGGACTACTGGAGTCTAGGTCTCGGTGAGTTTGAGTGTTGACGAGAGCTTGGTATATATTTGATTGTTTTTGTAACCCAGGTGCGACCTCTTTTGATGTCATGAATATCATCGGACTATTTGCTAATAAAGGCGCATCGGTAATTTGAGGAATATAATTTTGTCCGGGATAGAGTTGATTAATTTTGTATAAGAGTTGGGAATGATAAATTTCGCCATCTACGGAAATTAGGGTGGGAAATTCTGGGGAGTCTGGTTGAATAGCTCCACTTCTGAGTTTTTGGGAAAGGGAAACTATTTCTGTCACCACATCCCCACTACCTTTTGCTTCACATTTCAAGGAAAAAGGTTTGCCATTATCGAGTAATGGTTTTTGTTGACTGAGTTGAGTGGCAGCTTGGTTACAGAATTTTTCTAAAGCACTGCCGACTAAAAATTTGACTTCAACACCTGAATAATTTGGGGAATTATTGACTTGAGCGCAAGCTCCCAGAAATAGAAGTCCTAAAGTAGGAATTAGATTTTTTTTGCCAGTTAATTTTCATTTTTATTCGGTTGTAATCTAACTTTGTTCTACTTATTAATCAGCCATTTCTCCCTTTTTTATGCAAAAAAATAGGCATCCCACGGAATGCCTTATGAATAATCAGCTTTGTTCTATATTTATTAATCAGCTATAGTTTCAAAAATTATGCAAACAAGCAGATTCAAGATTACAGAACTTTTCAGATTGATGACCTCAAGTCAAAACCAAAACCCAGCAGGGATGTTCCATGGAACATCCCTACAGTGTTCTTTTAACTTTTAACTTGATTTACAGCACTTTTGAGGATGGTGAGGTACAGTTGAAGACTATAATCTCTCTTCCGTTCTGCTGAACTTACCCAAACTTACCCAAACTGATGTTTGAGCTTTGGAGACAAGCTTCCTGCTTCAATGAAGACCACTGCCCCATGGGCTGTAACTTATCTTCTCCACAGGCTTAAAATCGGTGGGAACTCCACCTAATAATTTAAGTATGACATAAGCTTTGCCATTTACGACTAAAAATTTGCCAAAAAAGTAAGTTTAAGTATATTTAAGTAATATTTCAGCTTCTGTTTTTACCCCTATTTATTAAAGTGATAAAACTTTCTACCTCACTAACTCCAAAACTGCTGTAATTCTTACTTTTAACTTTTGACTTTTAACTTTTGACTTGATTTAATCCTTAGTCAATTACCCAATAACCATTTTGTCGCCAATATTGTTCTGTTAAAGCCATTTCTAAGTCATCTTGTTGAATCAAACCTTTAAACATTAGTAATTCTCCAAGTTTTTGATGACATGAAGCTTGGATATCTATTGCTTGGTCTAATTGAGCTTGAGAAATTAATTGTCTGCGGATGAGAATTTCACCTATTTTCATCATGGTATTTCACCTGTTTAAAATTGATGTGATTCTGTATCGGCACCCTAATGATTGACTCTATTTACCATTATATATCTAGGTTAATACTTAATAATCAGCTAGTTTCTGGAGATTTATGCAAAATTTAATATCCCCAGGAATAAAAGTAAGGAACTCAAGTCTCCTACTGTATTCTTCATCAATCAAGTATGGCAAGTTTACAGATACTGTTCATACCATTTACAAAAATTAACATTATTTATTTTAGAGATATAGGAATTTCTTCCACATCACCTATTACACGATTCACACAAGAATTATTTATTTGATAAATCATATCTATAAAATTAGTCACGGTATTAGCAAATTTTTTAACTTTTTCGATCTTAGAATTAGAGATTAAAGTAACGTTAGTTTTTTCTGGTAATACCATCTTGAAGCGGTAGGTGGTATCTCCATCATCATCTGTATTACTTTCCAGAATTAATTCTTGGATTTGTGCAAAGGAATAGTGTTTGGTTTTAGTACCCAATAAAGAAAAGACTTTGTGGGTTAATTGTCGTTCACTTTTGTTAAGTGTTAGTGTTTGTAGATAAAAAACTGCGTATAGAAGTAAAACTCCAATTTTAAGAGAGGTAATGCTGATAGCTAAAAGTCTCAAATTTTTCTTTTTCCAACGTAGATCGTACTGAATAAGCAGAGATGGCTGAGTTGAACTATTGAGAAATGTGTTAATTTTTGCCACCATTTCATTCATTTCTTGATATGAATTACCTTGCCAACTGACAATTTCTTTTCCTGGTTTAGTTACTAGGGTCACAGAATAATATACTCCATCACTATTTTTGTGGTAATTAAATTTGGCTTCTGTTAGCCGAGTCAAGGAAATAGAAGAATCTTGGATTAAACCTAAATACTTTGAGTGATTGACCTGACAATTAACTTGAGTTGGTTCAACCCTTTGACATCAAACGCTAATGACTCTCATCTGCCATAAACTTAATAAACTAAAAAGCAACGAAATTCGTACTGAGGGAAAAACAAAAAATAATAAGCACCCAAAACGAGGGTATAATTCATCTTTTAGGATAAGTTATTTTCGAGTATACTTAACTATTTCCATATATTTTTCCTGTGATAAGTACCTAAACAAAATTATTTACCTATTCTAATTTTCTGCAATCTTGATAAGGCAAATAATTCAAGTTTTATAGATGTTTCAATAATTAATAATTAACAATAGATATCTCCGAAAAAGATATAGATTTTTTTCGTTTAGTAGGGAAAAGGGAATATATTTTCACGACAAAGATGCGAAAAATGATTTTGGATAGTCAATTTTACAACTATAGCTTGTCTTAAATAAAGAGCAAGTTTATTTTCTGGAGAGGTCTAATTAATAATTAATAATTACCTCTTCTTGAAAACAGATAGGATTGATTAAAAGGGAAATTTTTTTCTTTTCTTGGTTGATTGGATATGGGGCACTTCGGAGCGGCTCTGAAAGAGCGGGAAACTTTGCCATCCCATCTACCAGGTCATGCTCCGCTTTCCGACCGCTTTTTCTCCTTTAAAGGAGAGGTTCTAAACCCTTATTTTTCGGTAATTAATTTTGTGTACCTGCTTATCCCATATATCTAAAGATAGAAAAGGTTCCCAAATGAATATTTACTAATTTATCAGCCAGACAGGAGAGTTTTATGAAAACTTCTAGCAATTAAATTTATAAGGTATAGATAATCGTCAGGGAAGTTAGGACATTCTCAAACTCTCAAATATAGGAATTTAACTTCGCGCGTTCTAACTTCTAACTTTTGAGTTTTGAATTTTAACGAATGGGACTATATCCCGCTTCTTTAATTAACTTTTGCCCTTCATCTGTCAACAATAATTTTCCATAAGCTTCTCCAGCTTTCTCATCAAAGGAAGCATCTTTTTTTACAATCACAAATAACCGTCTCGTAATGGGATATGTTCCATTTTCAAATGCTTCTAAATTCGGCTCATTACGAAGTTGTTCTGAACAATTCTCTGGTGGTACAAACTCACCTTTGTAAGGAACAACAAAACTACCTGCTGATTCATAGCTAATTGCTAAAGGTTTGACACTACACTGAGGAATAAGTTCTGAAGCTGTAGCAAAATAAATTCCACCTTTATTTGCAGTTACCTCTCGTAAAGCTTGAGTAGTTGTAGGAATAAAAAACACATTTTTGCCAAAATTTTTATTGTTTAAAATATTTTCTTGAAAGAAAGGAGTTGTACCACTATCAAGAGGACGAGAATAGGGAATGATTTTAATATTAGCTCCTCCTAATTCACCCCAATTTTTAATCTTACCAGTATAGATATCCTGAAGTTGTTTTAAAGTTAAATCTGCAACATCAAGTTCGTGATTAACCACAATAGCAATCCCATCAATAGCAACAGGAACTTGCTTGAGTTGAAAGCCTCTATTTCTTGCTCTCTGCAACTCATCATCTGTCACAGGTCGTGAAGATTCTGAAAAAGAAATTTGACCTTTGATTAACATTAAAATCCCAGTTCCCGAACCAGGTGGTAAAGTAGGATGTTGTTTATAACTCAACTTAAATTCTGGAAAAATCTCTTGGATTTTTTGATTAACTTTACTACGAATTGGCGCCCAAGTTGTACTACCTCCATGTAGCCAATTACCGTTAGGAACGTCAGAAATATAAGCAAAACATCTGGTTAGTTTGATTTGATTTTCTCTTGAAGGTATAAACTGAGTTGATTGTTCTGGGCAAGGTAAAAATGGTAGATTTTCCACTTCTTCTTTTGGTGCTTTAACTCCATTAATTAGCCACCAAGTTACCCCACCAACTACCAATAAACTTATAACCCCTAATAAAAATAAAGTTTTTTTATTCAGTAACGAAACAGAAGTTTTAGGAGTAGGAATTAAATGATCGGTAAGTTCTTGCCAAGTTAAAGGTTTATTTAATGCTGACTCTCGAATACATATTGTCGGTAACCACATTGCCCCTGGATAATTAGCCTCAAAATATTCCAGACGTTCTCTAGCAGTATGAACGGAAGAAAATAAGGATTTATTATTAGTAAATTCGGCAAAAAAATATTCTAAAAATTTGACGGCTACTTCATCAGGTATGGGTTCTCGCATCACAATACTACGGGGTAAACTTAACTTAGCTAATTGACTGGCTAATCCTAAACCATCACAGGAATTAAATATGGCTAATTGTAATCCTTTATCTATTACATATCTCAGAGAATTCTTAAACTCGTCAATACTTAATTCATCAGAGTTGTTGAGAGAAATCCAACCAATTGTACCATCTTCTTCACTGCGACTATGACCAGAGAAAATAAAGATGTGGAAACCTGATTCTTCTCTTAATGTATTAGCAAAATTTTCTCGACTGGGCTGCTTTAAACAGATAACTTCAGCTCCTTTTTCCTGTAGTTTTTGCACTATTTCTATATCTAGATTTGTATTAATCCCCGCACTTTTTCCAACTACTAAAAGCACTCTAATCTTGCTACAGCTAGGATAAGGTTTTAATTCACCTTTACCTCTAGCTCTCATAGCAATTTCTGCTTGAGGAAACCGAGATGTTAATAAACTCCATTCTTGCCAAGGTAGTCGTCGAAGTTTGGGATTTTTTACATCTAAAAATACACGAATTTCTGACTCAGAATTTTGCAGAGAACTAAACACAGAAATTAATTCTTCTCGGATAGGTCGCCATCGACGTTCATCAGAATCTAGCCATTGATTAATGTAAGTTTTCACCCGTTCTCTTTCTTCTAAACCAGAGATAGTAATAATTCGTTTTGGACTAATTCGAGTAGCGATTTTACGAACTTCACCCAACTGGTTATAAGCTAACTGCCAATTACTTAGGGATAATTCTAATTCTGATGGTAAAGGTGGCAAAAAACCATCAATAGAATCAAATTTACTATCGTTAACAGTGAGAGTAACATGAAACCCAGGGGCTTCAATTTCAATTAGTTTAATCTTAATAATACTCATACTAGCATCCTATTTTATTCATTGTATTTTCGGTTTAAGTTACCCCGAAAAAAATTTTAGTTTAAATTATACCATTTCTTAATGAAGCTAAAATTACCTGATTTAAGGAAGTAGAAAAATCTTGGATTAAACCTAAATACTCTGAGTTATTAACCTGACAATTAACTTGAGTTGGTTTGAGCCGTTGACATATAGCAATCAGGAATCAGATGTAAGAATTGAATGTTTCTTAAAAGAATATAGTATAGCGGTTATCTTATTCATTTATATACATTTTTCCTTCTTCTGTGTTCCCTGTTCCCAGTTAAGTGTTCCCTAAAAATATCCAATATCTCACAACTCAAATCATATTGCTATAAAACGCTAATGATTCCCATCTGCCGTAAAATTAGTAAATTAAAAAGCAACAATGCTCCTACCCGGGGAAAAGCGAGTAAAAAGTCAAAACCATAAGATTAGATATTTTGAAAAACCAGTTCTTTTCTAGTTTGCTTAACTATTTCCATATATTTTTTCTGTGATACTAATTTGATAAGTGTTTGCTACAAATAGCTATGGTACTTCTTAGGAGTCAAAAGTCAGAACGAATAGGTTTGATACATTTTTTTGTGTCGTAACTTATCTTTTTCATCAAATAAAAATTTCTGATAAAATATTTTCATAGTCCTTATTATTCGTAACATTCTTTTTTCAAAATGGTATGATAGCTTAATTGGACAACCATATATCTACAGATAGAGAGGGTTTCTAAATGAAGATTTACTAATTTATCAGGTAAATAGGAAAAATTTATGCAAAATTCCAGCAATTAAATTTATCAGGTAATTATACTAAATCCGGTTTATAGAGTACCCTTTTGTGCAGATAAGGAGATGGGGTATAGAGTAGATAGCGAGAGAGTTAGAGAGTATTTTTAAAAGTGCCTTTTGATAACCAGATTTAGTATTATTCAGCCGTCAGCTTTTTGCTTTCAGGTCAATTTTAACGAATTGGACTATATCCTGCTTGTTTAATTAATATTTGCACTTCATCTGTCAACAATAATTTTCCATAAACTTCTCTAGCTTTTTCATCAAATGAACCATCTTTTCAAGGGGATAAAAAAATAAAATTCAGTATCTCAAGCCTCCCTATTCCAGGAAGTACTGCTAGCTGTTAACTGATAACTGAAATAACTTATCGAATAATTAATAATTAATAATTATTAATTAAATAATTCACCCTTTAAAGCCTCTCCTTTCCAGGGGAAAAAAAGTGCTAGGATATTTCCTGATATTCAATTACGTTGCGGTTTTAACCAGAGATAATTATCCATTATCCATTATCAATTAATGAAATACTTATGTTATTCTAATAGATAGTATTACTCTTTAAACTAGAAAAAAATCTATGTCTCGACCTACCTTATATATCGCAATTACTAATCATGGATTTGGTCATGTTGTCCCCATATCATCAGTTGCTAATCTGGTGCAAAAAATGTGTCCAGATGTTTTATTAATTATGGTGACAACTGCTCCCCGTTGGTTATTGGAATCTTATATTTCTGGTGATTTTATTTATCGTCCCCGTGCTTTCGATGTGGGAGTTATTCAATCAGATAGTATCACCATGGATAAAGAAACTACCCTAGAAAAATTGAAAGAAATTCGGAGTAAAGAACGGTCAATTATTGCTGCAGAAGTAAATTTTATTAAACAAAATCGAGTAGATTTATTGTTAGCAGATATTCCACCAATTGCTGCTAAAATTTCTCAAGCTGCTAATATTCCTGGTTGGATGATGAATAATTTTGGTTGGGATTTTATTTATCGTCCTTGGGGTGGTGAATTTGTGGAAATTGCTGATTGGATTAGTGAATGTTTTGGAGAGTGTGACCGTTTATTTCGCCTCCCACTCCACGAAACTATGAGTGCTTTTCCTAATATTTTTGATGTTGGTTTAACTGGGGGAACTCCACGTTATCAACCAGAGGAAATTAAAGCAAAATTTGATATTCATGCCGACAAAGAAAAAACTATTTTACTTACTTTTGGTGGTTTAGGTTTAGACCATATTCCTTATCAAAATCTTTCTCGTTTTCCTGAGTGGCAATTTATTACATTTGATAGTAACACTCCTGAACTTCCCAATCTCATAAATGTCAGAAAAGAATCTGAAAAAATAGATACAAATTTACCACATATTCGCCCTGTAGATTTAATGCCGATTTGTGGCAGGATTATTTCTAAACCAGGATATAGTACCTTTGCTGAAGCTTTGCGTTTAGAAGTACCTATTGTGTCATTAGTTAGAGAAGGTTTTGCCGAATCGAAATTATTATTAGACGGAATTCAAGATTATAGTTATCATCAAATCTTACCTCCAATAGAATTTTTTGATGGTGATTGGGAATTTCTCAAACAACCCCTACAAGCACCCCGTAAATCTGAAAAATTAGATAAAAATGGTAGTGAAGCGATCGCTCAAGCTGTTGTAGATTATTTACAATAATTATTTTCAACTGTCCAATTATTTGATTCAAGGAAAACAATTATGATCCCTAAAATTAATATTAATAACTTCATTGAAATTGATATTAACAGTATCATTGCAACTGGAGTTGAAATCGTATTTATAATATGTCTCTTTGTAGCAATTAAATTTTTTTTCGGCAGAGCATATAAACAATTAATACAAGTATCATCAGTCAAAAAAAAGAAAAAAGAGGTTGAATTTATCTACCAAAATACTCAGATATTATTAACTGTAAGTTGTTTACTACTATGTTTATTAGTGGCAGGAATTAATGGATGGCTTATTTATCAAGGAAAAAATTTAATCGAATACCAAACTTCTTTGATTAAAAATATTTCCTTTGATTACTTGCTAGTTATAGGAATTAGAGTTCTCAAGATCTTGGGCATACTAATTTTAACTAAATGGAGTATTCCATATATAAAAAAATTTATAACTTGGTTAACAGAGTGGGCAAAAAACGTCGATCAAATCACTGCCAATGACGCCAGTATTGAAAAATTATTTGAATTTTTCAAAAGTAACTTTAATAATATTATCTGGCTGTTATATGTTGCTATATCAGCTCAAATTATGGTCTTCCCAGAAGTAATTGTCAAATATTTATATATAAGTTTGCAGATTTATATGATTATTATTATGGGATTACTATTTACTAAAGCTAATACAACAGTTATTGAAACTGTGGATGCTGTTAGTAAGAAATACTCCGATCAAAGAAATATTGTCCGGATCTACAATCGCCTACGTAAATTAATTCCTCTTGCCAAACGATGTCTTGAATATGCAATCTATATTACTACAGCGACTTTAGTAACTCAAAAAATTGATTTTATTGCTAGTTTAGCTCCTTATGGTCCTTTATCTTTGCAAATAATAGGGATTATATTTATGAGTCGTGTTGTGCAAGAAATTGGTCAACTTTTACTAGAAGAAGTACTACTGCGTGAGGGTGATACAGATGATTTATCTAAACAGAGACGAGAGACATTTTTACCTTTATTTCAAAGTTGTACAAAATACCTGATTTACTTTGGTACAGGTATAGCAATTCTGTATACTATTAAAATTGACCCGACTCCTATTTTAGCAGGTGTAGGTATTTTAGGTTTAACAATTGGAATGGGAGCGCAAAGTCTGGTTGAAGATATAGTTGCAGGTTTCTTTATTTTGTTTGAAAATTATTACTTAGTAGGAGATTTTGTAGAGATAAATGGTGTAAGTGGTTTTGTTACGGGAATAGAATTAAGAACAACTCGGATTAATTATGAAGATAAACATCACATTATCCATAATCGTGATGTTAAGGATATAGTTAATCACTCCAGCTACAGTAATGCAGTGGTCATGCTCAAAATTCCTTATCAAGTTAAAATGAATCAAATCTATGAAGTTATAGAAAAAGTTGGAAATAAGCTTCTAGAGGATTATTCGACAGACATAATTGAACCAACAATAATAGAAGGAGTAGAAGAATTTTCTGAAAATCAAATATTAATCGAAGTAGTTACACGAGTTAAACCAGGAAAACATTTAATTATTCAGAAAGTCTTAGGTATAATGATTAAACAAGCTTTTGAGGAAGCAAATATTGAACTTCCCGTGGTTAATCATGTAAAACTGAGTAACGATCAACCTATCCCAATATTTTTAAAACCTCTACGGGTTAAACTACGCAAAAATCAATAGTAAAGTCATGAATAATTAGGAATGACTGAATAAATTTAAAACCCATATATATAGAAGGCAATAGGCAACAGTGGGAAAAATACTTCCCCGTCTAATATTCATCATTAGTCTATTTCCTAAGCAACTCTTTTTTTGTTATATTAGAGGTTTAAGTGTTGCTAAATTATAAAAAACTCCTAGAAAATGACTAAATAAATATAAAAAACAGGCATTTTTTCAAAATTGTGAGTATAAAATGCAGAAAAATTAACAGTGAAAATATTGACTATTACTTATTGCCTATTCTCTACTCTCACCCCTATAAATTTTTCAGGTAACTATAATTATATTATACCAAATAAGGTTTTAAACCTCTGCTTTTAAGGGGGATGAAAATAATAGACTTGAGTATTTCAAGCCTCCCTATTCCATAGAGGTACTGATAACTCATAACTCATAACTGATAACTGAAATGACTCACTATCAACAATTACTCCAAATTAATACTTCTGGTAAATCTTTATCCAGAATTACTTCTAAAGTGCAAGAAGCTGTAGCAAAGTCAGGGGTAAAAACAGGTTTATGTAATTTATTTTTACGCCATACTTCCGCCAGCTTAATAATTCAAGAAAATGCCGATCCAGATGTATTAGTTGATTTAGAAAACTTTATTTCTAAATTAGTACCAGAAGGTTATCATTATATTCATAGTGCAGAAGGACCTGATGATATGCCAGCTCATATTCGTAGTGTTTTAACCCATACTTCTGAACAAATTCCTATTAATAATGGCAGATTAGTATTGGGTACTTGGCAAGGAATTTATGTTTGGGAACATCGCCAACGTAGTCATTGCCGAGAATTAGTAATTCATATTAGTGGGGAGTAATTTTTGATTAATTAGAAAAACCGAGTTGTTGAATAAACTCAGTTTTTCTAGCAATCTTCTTTAAGCAATGAGAATTAAGCACTTTTTTCTGCCTCCTCCTGCTTTAATTAATCCTTTTTTTCTTTGATCTATAGCAATATGATTTGAGTTGTGAGATATTGGAGAATTTTAGGGAACACTTAACTGGGAATAGGGAACAGGGAATAGGGAACATGGAACAAGAAAATGTATCTTCTTCATAAGATAACTGCTATATTCTATCCTTTTAAGGAACACCTCAATTCTCACATCTCATTCCTGATTGCTATATTTCTGATTTTTGATTTTCGGCTATAATTTGAGCCTTTTCTCTTAATTTTTTAAATTGTTTATCAGTAATACCATTTATCAAAAGTATTGCTACATCTCCTTGAGAGTAGGGACGTTGCATGCAACGTCCGTACAGAGTAGGGAGTAGGGAGTAGGGTTAAAAGACATAAGATATTTTGATTTAATACCGATAATCTTTACAAACATTGCTGAAGCATTATTATTACTTAATAACTGAAGTTCCATCGGAAGTATAGCATTATTTTTGGGAATTGGCATAATACCAATAACTCTTGATGAAGGTCAACGACGGTATATGAAACTGCAGTCTAAGCTCCTTGAGTTGGGGTGAATGACAATTATTTCTCTAAAAATTCCATAAATTGCTTGGAGCAACAAAGTTTTGAGCAACACTACTGACTTTGCCGAGATAAAATTGAATAAGCCAAAATAGCAGCTTGAGTGCGATCGCGCAAATTTAACCTCCGGAGAATATTAGTAATATGATTTTTGACAGTCTTCTCAGAAATATAGAGAGTTTGAGCTATTTCTCGGTTATTTGCACCAGAAGCAATTAACTGTAAAATTTCTTGTTCTCTTGGTGTTAAATATTGCCAATTTTGGGGAGGGTTATTAACAGGAATTGAGATTTGAGAAATCACTTTTTTACCTATACCTGGTCCTAATTGCGTATAGCCTTTATATACAGATTGAATTGCCTGAGCTAATTCTTCTGAAGGTGTGTCTTTTAATAAGTATCCTGCTGCCCCATATCTCAATGCTTGAGTAACATATTCATCATTATCAAATGTAGTTAATATTAGCACTTTTATTTCTGGAAAACCCTGACAAATTTCTTTAGTAGCAGCTACTCCATCCATAATTGGCATTCGTACATCCATTAAAACTACATCTGGTTGTAGATTTTCTATTTGATTTATTGCAGTGGCTCCATTCTCCGCTTCTCCCACTATTTCTAAATTATTTTCTAACTTTAATAAAGCTTTTAATCCACGCCGAATTAAATTTTCATCATCAACTAATAAGACTTTAATCATAATTTATAGGGAATAGGGATAAATAATTGATAATTTATATCATGTCCGGATAATTAGTGATAAAAAAATTTTTGTTTGTAGTAGGGCTTCAGCCCGATAATAGATAGGACTAGGGCAAAACTACGAGCTTTAATTATAACTATTCAACCGGACATGATATTATGGATAATATTCGAGATTTATAATAAAATGTGCAATTAATTTTGCATCAACACTAATGTGTAATTAGTTTTGCATAAGCACTTATGAAATACAAAAAATTGTCCTACTTATGAATCAGCCCATCTTCCCATCAATTTTTGGTAGAAAACATTAGCATACTTTATATAATATAGCGTTTTTAATACGAATGAGGTACACCTATATTTTTTTCTTCCCTATTCCCTATTCCCTATTCCCTATTCCCTAAAAGAGGGAAAATTAGCAATTATTTTACATCCTGCACCAGGATCAGTCAAAATCTCCAACTCACCTCCTAATGCTACAGTACGTTCTTGCATTCCCTGCAAGCCAAATCCAGTAGTATTTTGTTTTAAGTTGAATCCTTGGCCATTATCTTGAACAATTAGATGTAAATTTGTGGTGGTGAAAATATGAATTTCTACTATAGTTGCTGAGGCATATTTATAAATATTAGTTAACGCTTCTTGCACTATACGATAAATAGCAATTTTTACTTCATAATTCAGAGAATAATTGATATTTATATTGCTTGTGGGTAAAATACCAGTAGATTTATAAAAATCTGCTATTAAATTAGCGATCGCTGATTCTAAAGATTGATTTAGCCACCAATTATCCCGTAAAGCTGCCACTGACTGACGCACTTCATTTAAAGCTTTTGAACCTAGTTGTTTAGCCGAAGCCAAAAATTCTATTGATTCTTCTGGTTCTGATTTTCTCAGTTTCCAAGCTGCCTCTAAACTAACATTTAAAACTGTTAAATAATGCCCTAAAGAATCGTGAATTTCTCTGGCAATCCGATTTCGTTCTTCTAAAGCGACAATGTTTTCTATTTTTCGGGCATATTGTCGTAGTTTTTCATTGGCAATTGCTAGTTCTTCTCGACTTTTTCGTTCTGACATCACTGCTTTTACTAATAACTGGAGAAAAATTATTAATAATCCAAATAAAATTATTGAACTGAAGAGAACTAAGATGAATCTTTCTCTAGCAAATAATGGCAGTCTAGTCAGTTTTTGTAATCTTTGAATTTGAATAAGTGTAAATAAAGAAAAAACAAAAATATTGATAATTATATTTTGCCGTTCTGCAAAAATAAAACAATCCCGAATCACCAAAATTAGACATAAAAGTGGAGATAAATGCAAACCAGCCAAGAACGACATAATAATTATTAAAATAATTTCGACAGTAGTATAAATAATTTTCTGGTAACGAGATTTATTAATAGGTAAAAATAGCCCCATTATGCTAAATACTATCAGGAGCAAAAGATTTATATATAGTAGATTTGATACTTCTGTTGTAGGAAAAAACTGTATTCTACGACGACCATAGAGAGGGAATTTCAGAATTTCACTCAGAGCAATGATTACCAATAAAATCCATTCTAAGTATAGTAAAAAACGAATAGGATGTTTAGCTATTTTCGGGAAAATAATCATAAGTCTGTCGAGAGCTAATTTTGGCACAATTTTAGCATGAATCATCAGACTAAAATTTTCATGTCTAGCAGAAAATTTCTCTACATAAGTCAAGTTAAATAAATATCTAATCAGATACATTGTAGGACTAAAGTCCTAGAGGAATTTAGGACTTTTATCTCAGGTTATTTGAGAGTTGCGACTTGTAGGATAGAACATAAGTAAACACTCAATAAAAAAAATTAATTGGGAATAAACACAATGAAACGTCGTTCTTTGGCTATATTATTTAGCATTATTACCACCATTCTTTTTGCTAATCCTTTGACAGTTCTTGCCCAACCTAAAAATTTGAATCTGACTCCCGAGCAAAAAACTCAGTGGGAAGAAATTAGGGCACAAACCAAAGCTCAAATTCAAAATATTCTCACTCCCGAACAACAGGAACAGTTCCAAACTTTAACTTCACAAGGTCAACGAAGACGAAAAGCGATTAAGCAGTTAAATCTCTCTGAAGAGCAAAAAACTCAAATGCGTGAAATCATGCAGTCATCACGCCAAGAAATGGCAAATATTTTAACTGAAGAACAACTTGGGCAGTTTCGTCAGAGAGTTGTTGCCCAACTTGAAAATTTGAATCTGACTCCCGAACAAAAAACCCAGTGGGAAGAAATTAGGGCGCAAACCAAAGCTCAAATTCAAAATATTCTTACTCCTGAACAACAGGAACAGTTCCAAACTTTAACTTCACAAGGTCAACGAGGAAGAAGAGTAATGAAGCAGTTAAATCTCTCTGAAGAGCAAAAAACTCAAATGCGTGAAATCATGCAGTCATCACGCCAACAAATCGCAAATATTTTAACTGAAGAACAACAAGAGCAGTTGCGTCAACAAAGACAAATGCGATGACCAAAAAATCATTCAGCAATTAACAATTAATAATTACCTCTTCTTAAAAGAAGGGGTAAAATCCTATCAACGAAAATTTTTGATTTTATCCCCTACGCACTGCTCAAAAATATCAAAGCAGGTTGTATTTGTCATCTAGATTTTCCTTGTTTCAAAATGTCCAAAAAAATTCAAAACTTTTGTTAAATATTATATCATATTAAGACTCTTTTTAACAAGAGTTTCAGTATAGCTAAAATAGATTAAATTTCAGTATCATATAGCAGAGTGAAGTATGTTTCAATACAATTTGTTTTCTCAACCAAAACAAAAACCACTTAATATTATCTATTGCTTCATAACAAGGGGAAGCACAATATTCTTTCGTACTACAATGGCGATCGCTCTATTAGGAACTGTAAGCTGTACCACAAAAGTTCAACTTGAATCTCCCACCGTTGCTCAGACTCAAAGCAAATCTACCGTAAATTCATCCGTCTCTAATAATCAAAATATCGCCTCTACTTCAGACTACCAGAAAATAACTGTAGTAGAAAACTTAGAACATCCGTGGGGTATTGCCTGGTTGCCAGATGGAGCAATGCTAATTACCGAAAGACCAGGGCGGTTGCGAATTGTTCGTGATGGAATTTTAGACCCGACTCCTATTGCCGGAGTTCCTCAAGTCTTTGCTGTTAGTCAAGGTGGTTTATTGGATGTCTCAGTTCACCCGCGCTTTACAGAAAATCGTTGGATCTATTTAACCTATTCCCACGGCGATCGCTCGGCAAACCGGACTCGTATCGCCCGCGCTCGACTTGAGAATAATACTCTGCGCAACCTAAAGGTAATTTTTGAGGTTTCCCAAACTAAACCAGGCGCACAACATTTTGGGTCGCGTCTTGTTTGGTTGTCTGACGGAACTCTAGTGGCAAGTATTGGCGATGGTGGCAACCCACCTATTGAATTCAATGGCGAATTTATTCGGCAACAAGCTCAAAACCGCAATAGTCATCTAGGCAAGGCGATCAGATTGAATGATGATGGATCTATACCCTCCAATAACCCTTTCGCCACCTCTACAGATGCCAAACCTGCCGTCTGGAGTTATGGACACCGCAATATCCAGGGAATTACATTAGACCCGGCAAAAAATCGAATCTGGGCAACCGAACATGGTTCCAGAGGTGGTGACGAACTAAATTTGATTGAGGGGGGAGAAAACTATGGTTGGCCTGTAGTTACTCACAGTCGTGAATATTCTGGAGGACTCATCTCTCCCGAAAAATCTCGCCCCGGTCTGATAGACCCCAAAGTGATATGGACTCCTTCCATAGCTCCCTCTGGTTTAGCTTTTTATAACGGCGATCGCTTTCCCCAGTGGCGAGGCAATTTGTTTGCGGGTGGGTTAGTTTCACAAGATATTCGTCGCATTGAGCTAGACGAAGCAGGTAACGTTATCGGTCAGCATTCTATTCCTGTGGGTCAGAGAGTCCGGGATGTGCGACAGGGACCTGATGGACTATTGTACATTCTCACCGATCGGCCAAATGGGCAATTAATTCGACTCGAACCTGTTGGAGGATAGGAGGTACACTTGTGGCGGGCAAGATGCCCGCACGACAAAGATTTTATCATTAACTAGCTATCAACTTTTAGCATTCAGCTATCAGCATTCACAGATGAATTTAATTTATCAAAAAAACATTTTATTCTCTTGACAAGCCAGAAAATTGTGCTATTATCCATATTTAACCATTAATTAAGCGAATAAGTATGTTGCTTCAAGACAAACAAATGACTGCACAAGAGTTCATTTCCCTACTCGACGAGATTATTGAAAAACAACATTTACTTAAGCACACATTCTATCAAATGTGGAATGAAGGAAAATTATCTTTAGAAATGTTGCAAGAGTACGCCCAAGAATATTATCTACAAGTTCATTATTTCCCTACTTATGTTAGTGCTACTCATGCAGCTTGTGACGATTTAGAAATTCGGAAAATGCTCTTAGAAAATTTGATTGAAGAAGAAATGGGAGCAGCAAATCACCCTGAATTATGGTTACGTTTTGCTGAAGGTTTAGGAGTAAAAAGAGAAGCAGTTAAAGAGCGGGAACATTTAGCAAAAACTAAGGAATCTGTAAGTATTCTCAAGGAGTTAGCTCGGAGTGAAAATCCTGCTAAAGGTTTGGCTGCTCTTTATGCTTATGAGTCACAAATTCCCGAAGTTGCTACTACAAAAATTGCTGGTTTGAAAGAATTTTATGGTATTGATTCTGAAGCAGCTTTATCCTTTTTTAAAGTACATGAAAAAGCTGATGAAATTCACAGCAAAGTTACAAAAGAAGCATTGGTAAAACTATGTGAAACTGATGCTCAAAAACAGGAAGCATTAGCAGCAGCAGCAAAAGCGGTAGATGCTTTGAATTTATTGCTTGATGGTGTTTATGAAGAATATTGTCAAGCTGTGAATTAATTGTTATAGGACTTACGCAGTACAACGTATTTTCGTCATTACGACCGACAGGGAAGCAATCTCAAATCCTAGTTTTTCGTACCTCATGCGTAAGTCCTGTGTTAGTTAACATCTTGAATAATTAGTTGACTAATATCAAGTTAAATTAATTAACAACAAAGTAGGGACGTTCGCATTTTTGTTATGCAACGTCCCTACATTGTTGTTAATATGGTTCATTATAATTATCCTCAATTTGAATAATTTTTCTTATTATTATCGTATGTATTGTATAGCAGTCGAAGTAGAAATTAATAAATTACTAAATGCTTAAAACAAGGCTCGTAGAATTGCTCTAGCCCGATAGATATTTCTAGGCTAGAGCAATTCTACAAACAAAAACTTCTGACTTCTATCTCCCTTTCTGTACTTCCTCAAGGAGAATAATATATGCCGAAATCAGCAGGTAATTCTAAATAATTCTCCTCAATTTGAATAATTTTTATGATTGTCATCGTATATATTGTATAGCAGTCGAAGTAGAGATTAGCAAATTACTAAATGCTTAAAACAAGGCTCGTAGAATTGCTCTAGCCCGATAAATATTTCATGGGCTAGAGCAATTCTACAAACAAAAACTTCTGACTTCTATCTCCCTTTCCTCACTTCCTCAAGGAGAATAATATATGCCTAGATCGGCTGGTAATTCTAATGTAGAAAAACTTCAAACTGGTGAAGCTAAACTTTTAATTCTTTTAGTGGGAATTAATCAATATAATGATGCCAAAATAAATAACCTTAATTATTGTGTTAATGATTGTCAAGAATTAAAGGCTGCACTAGAATTAGCTACACAATTATTCACCAATAAAACTATTATTATCCATCACGACAATACTCCTGAATCTCCTCATCTTGATGTGGTGAAAAATAGTTTAGAAAAGTTAGTATCTCAAGCAACTAAAGAAGATACTATTTTAATTTATTTTTCTGGTCATGGTTTTTTAGATAAACAAACTCAGCAACCAATATTATGTCTGCAAGATACTCAAACTAATAATTTAGCTACAACAGGTTTGCCTGTGGCAGAAATTTTGCAAAAGTTGGCAGAAAGTGGTGCTAAATATCAATTGATTTTTATTGATGCTTGTCATAGTGGTGGAACGAGTATTAATTTTCAGCATTTGTCTGAAAGTAAGAAATTATCTGAATCTGAAACATCTAGTATTGCTCCACAATTAATTGAATTATTTTGGCAAAGGGCTGCTAAAAGTAAAGGTTTTTATGCGCTTTTGTCTTGCGATAAGTATGAACAATCTGAAGAATGGAAAAATTTAAAACATGGATTATTTACTTATTATTTGATTCAAGGTTTTTTGGGGAAAGCTGCGGATAAGTCGGGAGTAATTGAGGCGGATAGTTTATATAAATATGTTTATCATCGCACTTTGGAATATATTGATAAAACTAATCAGCAAATTCGTTTGACTAATCAACAAAAAGCTAATCGTGGTGAATCAAATATTCAGTCGGAATCTCCTGGGCAAACTCCTCTAAGAATTGTGGAAGGTGCGGGAGAATTTGTATTAGGAATTGTGCCGATTAATAGTTATGAAAATAGTCGGCGACAGGCTGTAATTATTAATGGTTTGGCTGGATGTGAAGAGACTGTTTCTTTATCAGGTATTTTGCACAGTCGGGGTGAATTTGTTGTGGGATATTGGCCACGAACAGACAGCTCTTGGCAGAGAGTAAAAGACGGAATATTGGAATGTTTGAATATTGAAAATCCCCCCCAACCCCCCTTTCAAAGGGGGGAGTCGGACAATAACACCTTGTTTTTGTATATTCGGGGTGGGGTGGAAAAGAATAATGATGATGAGTCTTATTTGGTTTTGGGAGAAGGGGTTCGTATTAGTTGTTTTTGGTTGCAGAAACAGTTACGGAATTCTAATATGCGTCAACAGGTGATTATTCTTGATTTTCCTGATGCTGAAAATGATGTGCTTTCTGAATGGGTGGAAGACTTAAACCAACAAGCGAATAAGTCTCAATGTATTATTGCTTCCTCGTCGTTGCAGTTTTCTCTGGAGTTGGTGAAAATATTGGGAAATGCTCGACATGGTTTGACTGTTGCAAGGTTAATTATTGAATTGCAGCAACGGTTGAAAATTACTACTTATTTGTCTGGGAATGCTATTGATATTTTACTTCCTGGAGAAACTACTAATACAATTTTTGATGCTAATATCTGCCCTTATAAGGGCTTGGAAGCGTTTCGTCAACAGGATGCGGAGTTCTTTTTTGGTAGGCAAAAGCTGACACAGGAAATTTTGGCAAGGTTGCGGGATAGTTCGTTTTTGGCGGTGGTTGGTGCTTCGGGTAGTGGGAAGTCTTCGGTGGTGCAAGCTGGTGTTTTGCCACTACTGGCGGCCGGGAAGCAACCGCCTGGTAAATGTTTGTGCTATTGTTTTCGCCCTAGTGATTTTCTCTCTGGCCAAACTAACAAAACTCATAAAACTCATAAAATTCTGATAAGTGCTTTAGCTCAGGTATTGGCGACTAATGGGAACGCTGACGAAATGGAGGGTTCGTTGCATTTGGGTGTGGAATGGTTTGTGTGGTGGTTGCGTCGTCGGGTCGAACCGATGGTGGTTTTGGTGGTCGATCAGTTTGAGGAATTATTTACTTTGAGTGGTGAAAAGGAACGTTTGGAGTTTCTGAATTTGCTGTTGGGTGCTTTGCGGGAAACGTCGGATAAGTTGAGGTTGATAATTACGTTGCGGGATGATTTTATTGGTAATTGTTTGGAGGTGCCTGAGTTGGAGGTTTTGGTTGAGCAGAATTTGATTTTGGTGTCGCCGAATTTGCAGGAGGAGGAATATCGAGACGCTATAGTTAAACCTGCTGAGAAGGTGGGGTTAAAGGTGGAGTCTGGTTTGGTGGATGTGTTGTTGGATGGAGTGCAGGAGGAGTTGGGGGGTTTGCCTTTGTTGCAGTTTGTGTTGCGGGAGTTGTGGGAGAAGAGGCGGGATGGAATGTTGAGTTTGCAGGTTTATCAGGAGGTAGTTAAAGGTTTTAAGGAGGTGTTGCAGGATAAAGCGGAGGAGGTTTTTAACGATTTAAGTGAGGAGGAGAAGAGTTGCGCTCAGTTTATTTTTCTGGAGTTGGTGCAGTTGGGTGAGGAGGGAAAGGATACTCGCCGTCGGGTGTTGAAGTCGGAGTTGTTGGGTAAGAAGTATGGGAAGGAGGTGATGGAGTCTGTGTTGCAAAAGTTGAGTGATGCGCGGTTAATTGTTGTTGGTGGGGGAAAACCTAACCCCCCAACCCCCTTCCCTGCAAGGGAAGGGGGAGAAGAAAGAAGGGAGAATGATACAGTTTCTTCTCTTCTCCCCTCTCCTCGTAGGAGAGGGGTTGGGGGAGAGGTCAGCTCTTTAGAGTCACCTAACCCCCCAACCCCCTTCCCTGCAAGGGAAGGGGGAGAGGAAAGATTAGAGGATGAAAAAGTTTCCCCTCTTCTCCCCTCTCCTCGTAGGAGAGGGGTTGGGGGAGAGGTCA